>JANPHH010000347.1:0-2165 GCA_031424375.1 Chthoniobacter sp.
GTCGTTGAGGACGCGGTCGTTCTCGAAATGGAGGACGGTCAAACCC
The DNA here is from genome assembly GCA_031424375.1 of Chthoniobacter sp. GTDB lineage: Bacteria > Verrucomicrobiota > Verrucomicrobiia > Chthoniobacterales > Chthoniobacteraceae > Chthoniobacter. The sequence continues at coordinate 47 of JANPHH010000347.1, forward strand.
TGTGACTTCAGATAGGCGTCGCGTTCGGCGTCGTGCTTTTTGCATTTGGCGGTGTGGTGCGGTTCACCATCGCATTCGACGACGAGCTTGGCGTCGTGACAGTAGAAATCGCAGAGGTAGTCGCCGAATTGATGCTGGCGACGGAATTTCGCGTTGCAGAGCTGGCGATCGCGCAGGAGTTCCCAGAGCAGGTCTTCGGGTGGCGTCTTCTTCTTCCGCATCTCACGCGCCAGTTTCAGCAAGCCGGAGAAATCGTAACCGCCCCGATAATGCGCTTCTTCATTCCCTTCTCCCGCTGGGAGAAGGGTTGGGGATGAGGGTGCGCGTTCAATGAGATCGATGCCGCCAATCAAATCGATCAATTCACCCAACCGATGTTTATCCAACCCCGGACGCGCATAGTCCTTCGGCAGCACGCCCTTGAGTCGCGGGTTGTCGCGCTCGATGGCGACCATGGCGTCGTCCACGGCCTTGCCGATGGTGGGCTGCTTGGCGCTTGCCTGGAGGTGGGACCAGCGGGCATCGGCGGGCACCCAGAAGACGTTCTCGGCTTTGTATTCGTCGGGGTCCTCGGCATTGGCCCCGGCGTAGTCGCCCTCTCCGGCGAGGAGTTTGGCACGGTGTTCCTCGAAGGTGTCAGAGATGTATTTCAGGAAGATCAGGCCGAGGACGACGTGCTTGTATTCCGCCGCGTCCATGTTGTTGCGCAGCTTGTCGGCGGTGAGCCAGAGCTTGGCCTCGAAGCCGAGGTGGGCGGTGGAGTCTTTTGTGCCGTTGGATTTTGTGCGGGCCATGTGCCCGGCACGTTGACGAGCTTTGCGCTCAATGGCACGCGGGAATCGAGCAGCGCAGCGGGCGGCTGATCCGCATTCCTAAAGCGCAATCAAGCGGTCACGCCGAATGCTCTGGGACTGCTGCGGTTCCTCTGCAGCTTTCGCGCGCGAATTCCGAGAGCTGTGAAGGAATCACGGCAGCCCAGAGCCGTCGGAGTCACGGCGCGGCGTGAAGACGAATCTGCATCTCGAGTCCGTGCGGCTCGCGGTTGCGCGCGGTGACGGTGCCGCTGCATGAGTCGATGCACGTTTTCACGATCGCGAGGCCAAGGCCCGTGCCGCCGGTATCGCGCGTGCGGGAGCTGTCCACGCGGTAGAATGCGTCGAAAATTTTCGGGAGTTCCTCGTCGGGAACACCGGGGCCTTGGTCCGCGATGGAGATGGTTACGTCTTCGCCATCGCGGGTCGCGCGGAGTTCGATGGGACCGCTCGATGCGGCGTGGCGAATCGCGTTTCGCAAAAGATTCGCGAGCGCGCGGATGAGGAGATCGGGCTCGGCGGAGACGCTGAGATCGTCGGGAATATCGACGCGGATTTCAGCGCCGTCGGTCTTCTCGCGGCGGATGGCATCCTCGGCGACTTCGCGCACGCGGACAGTGCGAAGCTGGATGCTCGATGCGCCGAAAGACGCTTTGGAAAACGAGAGCAGCTCCCCGACGAGTCCCGCGATTTGCTCCGCCTTTTCAGTCGCGGCGCGCACGAAGCTCGCGTCGCTTTCCGTCGCGCGTTGTTCGAGGATGCCGAGCGCCATTTGGAGTCGCGCGAGCGGCTGGCAAAGTTCGTGCGCGATGTCGCCGAGGAAACGCTTTTGCCCGTTCACGAGTCCGTCGAGCCGAGCGGCCATCTGGTCGATGGATTCGCCGAGCGCGCCTAGTTCATCGTGGCGGCGAAGGTTCACGCGCACATCGAAGCGACCGTCGGCGATTTGTCGCGTCGCGTTTTTCATCCGCCCGATCGTGCGCGTGATCCCGCGCACGAGCGGGAGCCAGAAGAGCAGCGAGAAAACCAGGATGCCGATACCCAGCCAGAACCACGGCTTAGGATCGAACACGAGCCCGCCCGCGCTGATCGTATCCGACTTCGCGACGAGGACGATGCGGACGGGATCGCCGATCATCGGATTCTCCAAGCGGCCGCTCGCGAGCAGCCAGTATTGCGTCGGGCCGGTCGTGCGCATCAGCGCGCGCAGCGGCGGGCGCGGCCAGCCGCGGCGCTGCGCTTCGGCGCGAAATTCCGCCGGGGGCGTGGCCGCAGGCTGCTCCCCGGCTCTGCGCGGGCGCACGGGA
>JANPHH010000348.1:0-6620 GCA_031424375.1 Chthoniobacter sp.
CTCGGCCTATGTCTTTCGCAGTCTGGATGCGGCAACAGGCACGATCAGCCAGAACGTGAAGCTCACTGCCTCCGACGGCGCGGAGTTTGATTACTTCGGCGGTTCCGTGAGTCTCTCGGGCAGCATCGGCCTCGTCGGGGCCTACCAAGCCAAGATCGGGGCCAACGCCTTCCAAGGCTCGGCCTATGTCTTTCGCAATCTGGATACGGCCACGGGCGCTATCACCCAGAACGTGAAGCTCACCGCCTCCGACGGCGCGGCGGATGATTACTTCGGCACGGTGAGTCTGGATGGCGATCAATTTGTGATCGGTGCCGTTGGCAAGAACTCAGCCTACAGCGGCAGCGTCGCCTCTGTGACGACACTGGATACCGGCAGCACGAGCAGAACGATCTCGGGCATCAGCTTCGTCTCGCAAGACGACTGGATCATCGGCCAGACGACCGACTCGAATCAGGTGACCCTCTCGGCTGGCGACACCGCCAACGTGACCGCGGCGGGCAAGGCCGTCTTCATCCGCAAGAACGCCGGCTCGGACAACAACACGCTCGTGGTGAATGGCACTCTTACCGCCACCCAACTTAACGTCGGCGCCGCCGGCAATACCGGCAACCTTCTCAAAGGCACGGGCACTGTGGCCGGGCCGGTGACCGTCGCCGCCGGCTCGACGATCGCCCCCGGCAATAGCATCGGCACCCTGGGCATCGGATCGCTCTCACTCACGAGCCCCAGCTCCAAATTTGCGCTGGAAATTAACTTCGGCGTCAACCCCGCCGCCGACTTGCTGAACGTCACCGGCAGCATCTCACTGAATAGCTCCACGCTGGACCTCTCGCTTACCAGCTTCACGGGCCTCGGAGCCCCGGCGACCTACCTCTTCGCTGCCAATGACCTGTCCGATCCAGTCACCGGCACCTTCGCCACCATCAACGGCGTCCCCGCCGGCTTCACTGCCACGATCGACTACGCCTTCCTCGGCACCGACGCGCTGGGCCGCATCGGGACCGGCAACGACCTCGCGATCACCTTCGCGCCCGTGACCGTGAGCACCGTGCCCGAACCGGGGACCACCCTCTTCGGCCTCGCACTCCTCGGAACCGCCGCAGCGCGTCGCCGCCGCACCTCGGTCGCCTGACCACCGGCTGGCCAGGGCGGGTTCGCGGATCGTCCCGCCCCTGGAGGGGCGGTCTATGACCGTCGCACTTCTCCGGGGGCGGAGGTGGCGGGAGCGACGGGACCGAATTCCGGGCCACCTCCGCCGAGCGAATTTGGCGACGGTCACAGACCGCCGCTACAGCACGACTGGCCGCCAGCGCGGGGATCACCGGTGCGCCGTAGTTTCGCCGGCGTGATCGCGGAGAAAACATCCTGCAGGAAGTCCTGCGCGAGCTGCTTCACCGGGGCGGACACGAGCGTGTCGAGCCCGTTGAGGGCAGTCACTGCTGCGTCATCGCGCGCCGAATGGCGCTGAGCGGGGCGGTGTCGTCGAAGGTGACGGTCTGGCCGCGGAGGCGGACGCCGAGGTCGCGCCAGAGCTGATCGAGCGGGGCTTTGAAAGGCGTGGCTTTCGATTCGTCGTAGAGTTCGCGGAGGACGGGCACGCCGGTCGCGCGGTCGCCCACAGAGATGACGCGGTCGATGGGCCACGCTGCGCTGATCCGGCCGCCGGCGGCGTGGATGGCGCGGAGGGCGTGTTCGAGGCCCTGTCGATTTCCCGTGCGGCGGCGGATCTCGACATCGGCCCGGAGGCAGAAGACGGCGCCGCCCCAATAAGTGCGACCCCACGTAGGCGTGAAGTCGAGGCCGCGATCGCCGCGCGCCGGCTGGCCGTCGGGCGCGCCTTCGAGGAGATCGTGCCACGCGTGTTCGGGCGTGATTTGCCCGGCACGGGCGCGGGCGATCGGCTCGACGTAGCTGGCCATGCCTTCCTCCAGCCAGTGGTGGCGCTCGTGCAGCGAGGGGAAGCGGAGATGGAGCATCTCGTGAGTGAGCACCCAATCATCGGCGAGGCTGGCATCGGTGGAGTCGCGACCGAGCGAGATGGTGACGAGCGGGACAGCGTAACCGGTGGCGACGCCATCCTCGGCGGTCCGGCCCGCGCGCGGCGTGACCTGCAGCAAGAGCGGCTCGGTGGGTGGACGACCGTAGTAGAGCGAGACGGCGGTCTGCGCGCGCTGCACCCAGCGCGCGGCCACGGCGCGCAAGGCCGGGGTGGGCTCGCTGGTGAATTCGATGCGGAGCGCCGGCTCTGCTGCCGTGGCGGCGGTGCTGAGGAGGAGCAGGGCGAGGCAGATGCGGCGGAGCTTCACGGCAGTACGGTGGCGCATCGACGGGAGATCGGCGATCGGGTGCGGGTGCTCGATTCGGATCAGGCTACCCCATGAAAGGTGCGGCCTGCTACCCGAGCAGCTCTTTAACGAGGTCGCGCTCCTCCTTGAGTTCGCCCACCGTCGCTTCGATTTTCCCGCGGGAGAATTCATTGATCGGCACCCACTTCGCGATCTCCCACTTGCCGTCGGCATTCGTGCGAATCGGGAAGCTGCTCATGATCCCGGGCTCGACCTCGTAGTCGCCGGGCGAGCTGACCGCGACGCTGTACCAGTCGCCTTCCGGCGTCGGCGTGACGAGCGAGCGGACGGTGTCCACCACCGCATTGGCCGCGCTCGCCGCCGAACTGCTGCCGCGCGCCTTGATGATCGCCGCGCCGCGCTGCTGCACGGTGCTGATGAACTCGCCCTGCAGCCACGCGTGATCGTGGATCACTTCCGGCGCGGGCCGGCCATCGATGCGCGCGTTGTAAAAGTCGGGGTACTGCGTGGCGCTGTGATTACCCCAGATCGCGAGATTCGTGACGCTGGTCACGTCCACGCCGGCCTTCAGCGCGAGCTGTGATTTCGCGCGATTTTCGTCCAGCCGCGTCATCGCAAACCAGCGATCCGCCGGCACGCCCCTGGCGTTCTCTTTCGCGATCAGGCAGTTCGTGTTGCAGGGATTTCCGACCACGAGCACGCGCACATCAGCCGCCGCATTTTTCTCGATCGCCCTCCCCTGCCCGATGAAAATCTTCCCGTTAATCCCGAGCAGATCCTTGCGCTCCATCCCAGCCTTGCGCGGCACCGAGCCGACGAGCAGCGACCAATTTACGCCGGAAAATCCTTCATCCAGCGAAGCCGTGGGCACGATCCCCTTGAGCAGCGGGAAGGCGCAGTCTTGCAACTCCATGACCACGCCGCCGAGGGCGGGGAGCGCGGGTTCGATCTCGATGAGATGCAGGATGACCGGCTGATCAGGACCGAACATGGGACCCGAAGCGATGCGGAAAAGGAGCGAGTAGCCGATCTGGCCAGCGGCACCGGTGACGGCGATTTTGATAGGAGATTTCATGCGGAAAAGGAGGTGGATTCAACGAGGCCGGCGCACGGTGAGCAAGAATTCTTTGGCAATGACGAGTTCAGCCGACGAGCCCCTGCCTCAGCGGGCCGCGATCGTGCCGGCGAACGAGCGCTGGTATAACTCGACGCAGTTCGTTTCGGTGAGTTCGATCGGGTTGCCTCCCGCGGTCGGATCGACGACGGCCATCCGCGCGAGTTCCGGGAAACGGGTTTCATCCGCGACGATGTCTTTCAGGGTGTGCGGGATTTTCAGAGCGGCGCGCAAGGCGAGGACCCATTGGAGGAGCGCGTCGAAGGAAGGATCGGGCAGGCCCAGGTAGCGCGCGATCCGTTCGCACCGGGTCTCGATGGCAGGTCGGTTGAAGGTCATCACGTAGGGCATGAAGACGGCATTGGTCAGGCCGTGGTGGCTGTCGTAGAGCGCCCCGACCGGATGGGAGAGGGCGTGGATGGCGCCGAGTCCTTTTTGAAATGCGGCGGCGCCCATGGAAGCGGCGGCGAGCATTCCACCGCGAGCCTCGAGATCGGTGCCGTCACGGACGGCGCGCTGGAGGTAGCGGTCGACGAGCGCGATGCCTTCGAGGGCGATGCCGTCAGCCAAGGGGTGAAAGCCATTGGCGCAATACGCCTCGAAGCAATGAGCCAGCGCATCCATGCCCGTCCAGGCGGTGAGGTTGGCGGGCAGACCGACGCTGAGCTCCGGATCGCTGATCACCACGCCCGGCAGCATGAGCGGATGAAAGATCACCTTTTTCCAATGCGTGCCGTGCTGACTGATCACCCCCGCACGGCCGACTTCGGAGCCAGTGCCGGCGGTGGTCGGCACGGCGACGATGGGCAGGATGCCGGCGGGGTCCGCACGCGTCCACCAGTCGCCGATGTCCTCGAAGTCCCACATCGGCCGCGTCTGTCCGGCCATGAAGGCGACCACTTTCCCCACATCGAGCGCGGAGCCGCCGCCGAAGGCGATGACGCCGTCGTGATTGCCCGCTTTGAGCGCGGCGAGTCCATCGGCGACGTTGTGCTCGGTCGGGTTGCCTTTGACTTCGGAAAAAGTGGCAACGCCGAGACCCGCCGCGCGGCATTGCTCGACGGCGATGGCGATCATCGGGAGCCGCACAAGTCCCGGGTCGGTGACTAACAACGGCCGCTTGATGCCAAGCGTCGTGCAGGCGTCGGCGAGTTCGCGAACGCGACCGGCGCCGAAGCGTACTTTGGTCGGGTAGTTCCAGTTGGCGATTTGAGTCATGGGAAAATGCTATTTGCAGCGGCGCAGATGAAATGATTTGGGCCGCGTGAGTGTCTCGTATCCGACTTGCGAAAGGCTGGCCCCGCGTCCGGTTTCCTTCACACCGGTCCAGGCGAGCGCCGGATCGAGGTAGTCGCAGCGGTTCATGAACACCGTGCCTGTCTCGATTTGTGAACCAATCGCGCGCGCCGCGTCTGCATCGCGCGTCCAGATGCAAGCGCTGAGGCCAAAGCGCGAGTCGTTCATCAGCGCGACAGCTTCGGCATCATCCTTCACCGGCATGATTCCGACCACCGGGCCGAAACTTTCCTCGGTCATGACTGACATGGTGTGGTTTACCGCCGTGAGCACCTGCGGCGAGAGATAAGCCGAACCTTTCCGGTCTTGCGGATAGGTGCTTTGGTCAATGTGCGCCTTGGCTCCAGCCGTCACGGCATCGGCAATCTGCCCGCGCACAAAGTCCGCGCTTTCCGGCCCGATCATTGGGCCAAGCGTCGTCGCCGGATCGAGCGGATTGCCGAGCACATACTGTTTTGCAAAGGCAACGACGCCCGCGACGAATTCATCGAACAACGGCTCCGCCACGTAGATGCGTTCGATGCCGCAGCAGGACTGGCCGGAGTTGAAAAAAGCGCCATCGGCGAGGTTATCGATGGCGGACTGCAAGTCGCAATCCGCGCGGACATAGGCGGGATCTTTGCCTCCGAGTTCGAGACCCATACCCAGGAAGTGTCCGGCGCCGACGCGTTCCATCGTCCGCCCGCCCTCGACGGAGCCAGTGAAGTTCACCTGCTGAATCCTGCCGCTTTGGATGACGCGCTTCGCCTGATCATGATCGAGCCGGAGGTTCTGAAACAAACCCGCCGGCAACCCGGCGCGGTCGAAGGCGGTTTGAAATCGCTCGCCCACGAGAAGCGTCTGCGCCGAGTGCTTCAGGATCACCGCGTTCCCGGCCATCAATGCGGGAATCACGGAATTGACTGCCGTGAGATATGGATAGTTCCACGGCGCGATCACGAAGACCGTGCCGAGCGGTTCGCGGCGAATGAAGCGTTCGATGTCGTCACTGTCGCCCGGTCGGATGTCGCGCAGCGCTTCGCCGGCGATGGCAATCATGTGTCGCGCCCGCTCCTCAAAGCCGCGCAGTTCCCCGGCGCCGTACTTCACGGGGCGCCCCATCTGCCACGCGAGTTCCGGCACGATCTCGCCGGCCATCGCGAGCATGGCATCGACCGCCGCGGTGCAAAACGCCGCCCGTTCATTGATGGGTGCATTTCTCCACAGCCGCTGCGCGCGCGCCGCCCGATCGAGTGCTCCATCGACTTCCGCGTCGGAGTGAAAAGGGCGCTCGGCATAGACCGAACCATCGACCGGCGAGAGGCAGCGCATGGAAGCGAACGGGAGCGACATTTTGTGAAGGCTGGTTGGCAACGAATGGTCCACGGGAGAACATCCCGAAGCGACATTGGAGACTAACCGGAGGTGAAGCGAGGAACGAGCGAAACCCCCGGATCGGGTGTGATTAAATGTGGTGCAGCGAGGTCTGTAGTCCCGGAGGGAGAGCGGAAATTAGCCGGTGGCGTCAGCCACCAGATCGCGAAAAAAATGAATCCGCCCCGGCAGGGGCGTTTGAATTCCACCGTCGCGACTCCGCCGCCCCTTCAGGGCGGCTTCGCTCGGCGGGCGGTTCCGGTGGCTGACGCGCCACCCTCATCCTCGAACGCCTCGCCCTCAACGAAGGTCACCCCAAGGACCACTACACCCGGCCAGCGCCCGGCCGCGACGCTCCCGATTCGTCATTCGAAATTCGTCATTCGAAAACTCCCAACAACCTCCCGCGCCTCCAGCCCTTCTTCGGCCGCGCCGCCGAACTCGCCACCCTCCGCGACGCCCTCGATCCCGACTCCCGCACCTGGGGCGCGCTCATCGATGGCCCGGGCGGCATGGGCAAGACCTCCCTCGCCGTCCGCGCCGCCTAC
>JANPHH010000349.1:0-27470 GCA_031424375.1 Chthoniobacter sp.
GACAACGTGGACACCTACGCTTACTTCGGCGAGCCGGTCTATATCTACTCGCTCAAGGAAGGCATCAACGACGGCTTCCTCACGCCGTTCAAGGTGAAGCAGATTCAGACGACGATTGACTATTACGTTTACACCTCCGACGACGCCGTGGTGGAGGGCGAGATCGAAGAAGGAAAGGTTTACGAGGAGGTGGACTTAAACCGCAGCATCGAGATCCGCGAACGCGAAAAGAAGCGCGTGGAAATCTTCCTGTCGCAGATCAACCAGAAGGAAAAGACGCTGGTGTTCTGCGCGAACCAAGCGCACGCGCTGCTCGTGCGCGACCTCATCAACCAGCTCAAGACGAGCAAAGACCCGAACTATTGCCAGCGCGTCACGGCAGACGACGGCGAGTTGGGTGAGCAACACCTGCGAGCTTTTCAGGATAACGAGAAAACCATCCCGACCATCCTGACCACGTCGCAAAAGCTCTCGACCGGCGTGGACGCCCGGAATATCCGCAACATCGTCCTGATGCGCCCGATCAACTCCATGATCGAGTTTAAGCAGATCATCGGGCGCGGCACGCGGCTCTATGACGGGAAGGATTACTTCACGATTTATGACTTCGTGAAGGCGCACCTCAAATTCCAAGACCCGGAGTGGGATGGCCCGCCAGAACCAGACGAGCCGTGCAAGAAGTGCGGGCAGAATCCCTGCGCATGCGAAGTCACGCCACCCAAGCCCTGCGCCAAGTGCGGCCAGTCACCGTGCGAATGTCCGAAAGAGCCGTGCCCCGTCTGCGGCCAGATCCGGTGCATGTGTGAAAAAAAGAAGAAGGTCAAAGTGAAGCTCGCCGACGGCAAGGAGCGCACCATCCAGCACATGATGATGACGACCTTTTGGCATCCCGACGGCACGCCGATGTCCGCGCAGGAATTCATGGAACTGCTCTTCGGCAAGCTGCCCGACTTCTTCCAGAGCGAAGCCGAACTCCGCGCCCTCTGGAGCGCCCCCGACACGCGGGCCAAGCTCCTGCAAGGTCTGGCCGACAAAGATTTCGGCCACGACAAGCTGGTGGCCATGCAGCAGCTCATCGACGCCGAGAAGAGCGACCTCTTCGACGTGCTCGCCTACGTGGCTTACGCGATGCCGCCGATCAGCCGCGAGGTTCGTGCGGCCGGCGCGCGGGTGCATATCAATTCCCAATTCAACGCCAAGCAGCAGGCTTTCCTCGACTTCGTCCTCCAGCACTACGTCACCGAAGGCGTGGAAGAACTGGAGCAGAGCAAACTGAACCCGTTGCTCCGCCTGAAATATCACGACTCCATCACCGACGCCGTGGCCGACCTCGGCGGCAAGCCGGACGAAATCAATGCCGTCTTCGCCGGATTCCAGAAGTATCTCTACGTCGAGAAGGTGGCGTAGCGCGATCGAGCAACGTTTCTCGCAAAAAGCCGGAGGGGCTGTTGGTGGATTTGGCTTTCCAAGCCCTCACGAGTTTTTGGTGCAAGTCCTGACTCGCGCTGTCGCGCGAAGTGGCCCTCATCGATCAGTTCGAGAAGGCGCTTGTCCGATGCTTCGTTGTGGCGGGTTCGGATTCGCCCGGCATCGCCCAAAACTGCCGCGCGGCTTCGCTCCAGTCGCGCTCCTGGACGGTGCCGTGGGCGGCGGCGCTCATGGTGTGACGTAGCCTCGGGTCGGCAATGAGTCGCTGGATGTGGGTGGCGAAGTCTTCCACGTCGAGGGCACGGGTGATATAGCCATTGGTGCCGTGGGCGATAAGATCCTTCGGGCCGCCTTGGTCGGAGACAACGCATGGGACTCCGGCAGCGAGGGCTTCGATGATCACATTGCCGAACGTGTCCGTGGTGCTGGGGAAGACGAAGATGTCTGACGAGGCGAAGGCGCGGGCAAGTTCGAGGCCGGTGAGGTAACCGGTGAAGATGGCGTCGGGGAGGAGCGCGCGGAGCTCCTTCTGGTAAGGGCCGTCGCCAACGAACGCGAGGTGGACACCATCGCGCCGCAGTTTCGGCCAGGCGGCGACGATGACGTCGAGGTCTTTTTCCTTCGACACGCGGCCGACGTAGAGCAGGACGGTGGCGCCGGTGGGAATGCCGTAGGGCTTCCAGAAATCCGGGTCGCGCCGGGTGGGATGAAAGAGCGTGGTGTCGAGTCCGCGCGGGAGGATCTTGATGCGCTCGGCGGCGATCCCGCGGTCGACCCAGGCGCGGCGGTAGTCTTCGCTGTTGACGTAAAGCAGGTCGAGTTGCTCGTAGAACCACTTCATGAAAGTCCAGGTAAGGGTCTCGAGGAAGTTATCGTCGGTGAGGATGCGGACGTACTGCGGGAAGTCCGTATGATAGATCCCGCTGGTGCGCAGCCCGAGCATCTTGCCGGCGAGCAGAGCGGTGAGTCCGATGGGGCCGGGCGTGGAGATGATCAGTTCGGTGAAGCCTTCGCGCTGGATGTAGTCAATGATCTGCAGGATCGGCGGAAAGCTAAGTTTTTGCAGTTCGTATTCGGGTAACTCGAATTCGCCGACGGGTGCGAAGTTTTTGATCGGTATGCCGGTGATCGTGATCACGGAACGCGAGGTGACGACGGTCAGATCGTAGCCTTCGGTGATACTGGCGGCAGTTAGTTTGCGGATGGTGTTGGCTACCCCGTTGACGTCTTCGAGGGTGTCGGTGAACCACGCGCGTTTGCGGTTTTGCAATGCTGGGACCGGCGTCCCGCCGGTCAGGGATTGCGAGATTTCGCAGAGCCAGCGGCGATCCGGGGCCTGGCTGCGGAAGGCGTATAGATATGGTGCAAGCGGGGCGAGCACCGGAAGCAGGATGCTGATTTCCTGAATGGCCTCAATAAGCTTTCCGGCGGAGAGCTGCTGGATGAAGGTGGTGAAAAAGCGGAAGGCGAGCTGGTTGACGAAGAAGTTGGCGATGACGAAGGCGCGGCGCTCCGGTTCGGCAATCCCGGCGGTCTCGCGCGCGAGCAACGCTTTCATGCCGGCGCCGTTGAAGGTGGCGGAGAGTTGTTTCCAGAGCGAGGCATTGGCCGGCTTTACCAACTCGAAGATCTGGCCGCTGGCGATGCCCTCGGCGAGGAAGCCGAGCTTGTCGGTCCACGAAAACTCGCTGGGGTCCTTGCCTTCCATAAAGCGCGAGAAGGCTTTGCCGATGAGGCTCGAGCTTTTCGCGCCGCTGAATTTGTCGCCGATGAAGTGGCGGAGGTTGTTGTAGAGGCTGTGCGAAAGGGCGAGGGGATTGCCGCCGGTGCCGTGTGCGGTGCATTCACCGGCGCGGATTTTTTCCAGAAAAGCGTGGTGATCCTCGACGCTCGCAGCGACTTCTGTCCAGGCCGAGCCGGGGTGCAGACCGCCGTGGTCATCGGAGCCGCCGATGAAGACTTTGCGCCACGGTTCGTCGTGCGTCGGGGCGAGGTTGTGGCGATTGGCGAATTCCTCGATGCGCTCGCGATTCAGGCCGCTGAAGGCGTGGCGGGTGACTTCGTTGAGGAGCGCATCACGGTGGCCGTTGACGCCTTCGAAGTGGCGGAAGAGGAGCGTGAGTTTTTCGATGTGGGCGAGCGAGAGGCGGTCGTCGACACGGTAGAGCGGATGCGCGACGGCGTGGGTGAGATGCTCGGCGGCGAGATACTTTTGCAGATCGAAAATGTTGTCGCGCCGGGCCTGCAATTCGCGGTGCTGCGGCTCGGTGATGCCCCACACGAGGAGGTGGACTTCGCAGCGGTCATCGGGAAAGCGGGTGCTGACCTGCTCGCTGAGGAAGGTGCCGGGACGCCCGGCGAGTGCGAGGCAGCCGTCGATCGAGTTGTGATCAGTCAGCGTGATGAAATCCATGCCTCGCTTGCGCAGGGCGTCGTAGAGCGCGTCGGGCGGGGTGAAGCTGTCCGGCAGGCCGACCCGGCGGAAAAGCCACTCGGGAGCGCGGGCGCTGTGGCGGGAGTGGAGGTGGAGATCGGCCTTCAGGCGGGTGGAGAGTGGAGGGCTGGCGTTTGCGCGGCGCGCTGGGCGGTGACCCATGCGTGGTAGGTCATCGGCTCGCGGTCGGCGAGCGCGCGGGTGATGAGGCCGGTGATTTGTTTCCAAATCGCAGTGTGACTGACATCGACGGGGTGAATCGAAACGCGGAGCAGGGGATTGGCGCTGAGCTGCCGGTAGAGCAGCGCATTCCACCGTCGGCTGACTGCCCGGCGCCATGCGCTGCGAACGCTCCAGACGAGGGACTGCGACCGCCAGGTCCGGCTGTCGCGAAGGTCGGTGACGCTGCCGAGCCGGGTGGTGTAGTCGAGGCCGAGTTCGCGCAAGGCTTCCTCAGCCGGCTCGCTGAGCAGCCAGGCTGGAGCGATGAATCCGGTGGCGTGGAAACCGAGCGCGCGAAACTCGGCGGTGCCGCGTGAGACCGCATCGCGAGCGTGCGGGAGGTCGAGGTCGTAAAATTCACCCTCGTCGGCGGTGTAAAAGCGCGTCGTCAGTCGTTCCTGCACCGACTCCCCGGCGCGCCGGGGGCGTTGATGGTGGTAGCCGTGGAGCACGATCTCGTGGCCTTCCTGCTCCAGTGCGCGGAGCCACTCGCAACAGCCGCTGTCGGCCGCGATGGAGCCGCGGCGGTGGTGATCCGGAATGACGAGGAGCGATGTGCGCGGGACGCCGAGCGCCTTCAGTTCGGAAATGATGCGCCGGCAAGCCGGTTGGGTGCGCGGCGAGACGTCGTGGAGCGAGACGACGAGAGCGCGAGGGGGAGGCATCGCGCGAGTTTCAAACACACGCCGGGGCGCGGCGCCACTTTCATTTTTCCCGAATACCCGTCTGAGCGGGCCTGCGGTGGATCAAGGGTAAAAGGGCGACCAGAAATCGAGCGGCGTGACGTCGGAAAGGCGGTTGTAGGTGGTCGTGCTCAGGCGCGGCACATCGTCCACGGTGAAGCCCACGAACGGGGCGCCGAAGACGTCGTTTCCGGAGGAATTGTAAACGTCGGTTCCGGGCTTGAGATACCCCTGGATGTCGTTCCAGATCGCGGTCGACCCGGCGGATTTGTTGCGCTCGATCGCGTACTGATCAACTGCAGAGTCGATCGCCCGGAGTGCGGTGAGAATCGTGGCTGCCTGAGCGCGTTTGCGGGCGCGGAGGAAATTGGGCAGTGCCAGGGAGGCGAGCAGGGCGATGATGGCCACGACGATCATGATCTCGACGAGAGTGAAGCCGCGGACGGAAATTCGGAAAAGCGTGCGCATGTTGGAGAGGTGTGCGCCTGATCAAGCATGGGTGGTGCCACGCCTGCCCCACCGGCGACGCCCCGGCTTCTACACTCTGACGCCCAAGCCGATGGTTTCGCGGAGATAGCGGATCGAGCGTTCGAGTTCTCCTTTTTGATAATCCTGCTCGGCTTTTTTCTTATCGCTGCCGTCTGGAGCCTTGAACGGAGTGATCGGGTGCCCAACCGCAGCGAGGGATTCGAAGCGGGCGAGCGCTTCCGGGCGGCGGTCGTAGTGTTCCCAAAATTCGGCCTTTTTGAAGGGGAAGTTTCGCGCAAAACCGGAGATCGTTTCGATCATGATCGGCACCGTGGGACAAAGCTGGGCCCAGCGGGCGGCATAGGCTTTCCAGTCGATGAGCCCTTCGCCGGCCGCGGTCCACTGTACGGTGGCACCGTCCTCGGTGGCCCACACCATGTCATCGCGGAGGCTGGAGCAGATGACGTATTTGCCGAGGTTCTCGAGCACATCCGCGGGATGTTCGAGCGTCCAGGCGGCGTTGCCGGAATCGATATTGGCGCCCACGAAATCCGGCCCCGCGGCTTCGAAGAGATCCACCAGTTCCCATGAGTGCATGTCGCCCGAGTGATTTTCGATCGCGACCTTCACTCCGGCGTCCAAGGCGGCCTGGCGGCAACTCTTCAGCACGGCCACGGTGTCCGCGATCCGCGCGCGGATGCCGCCCTCCGTCTTGCGATCGTCCGACGCGCCGAGGATCACGCGGAAGACCGGCGAGCCGAGCGCCTTGGCCACGCGAAGACCCAGTCGGACATGCTCTTCGGCCGTGCCCCACGTGTTCTTGAAGCGCTTCGACGTGGGGCAAATGCTCCAGCTTCCCGCGTAAATCGCGACGCCCAGATCGTCCGCTTTTTTCTTCACCTCGCGCAGATCCGCATCGGCGAGGCTCGGGTAGGCATCCAGGTCCGAGATGAGAATCGTGTCCAGTTTCAGCCCGGCGGCATAGTCGAGTAGCGCCGGCGCCTTCCAGCCCATCGCACGCACGGCGAAGTTATCCATGCCCAGCTTGATCGTGCGCGGTGGCGGACCGTCCGCAGCCTGCGTGCGGCCGGTTAGGCTGGCGACGGTGGCCGTCGTGAGCATGGAGAGAAAAGCGCGGCGGTCGAGGGGGCGGGGGAGCGAATTCATGGGAGCGTGATTAGACGGGGCACCGTGCGAGAGGGTCAAGCGGTCGCTCACGCCTCGGAGGTGGGTCGATCGAGATCCTCGCCGTCGGTCGATTCGAACTCGACGAAGTGGTCGGGACGCAGCGGTTCGCTGATCCGATAGTCTTCGTTGAACCATTTACCGAGGTCGACCAGCTTGCAGCGGTCGCTGCAAAACGGACCGGTCGGGAGATCGAAGAATTCATTCTCTTTGCCGCAGATTGGGCATTTGATGCGGGCGGACTTGCTCATGCGGATGGGGCTTTTCCGATGATGCTACGCTGGCACGAGGCCCGAGGAAACGGGCAAAAGAAGGCACGTCATTTGCTTATTTTCCATAACTATGACTCTCATTCTCGCCTCCATCGCCGCCCTTTACGCTACGGGTGCCGTCGTCGTTGCGCTCGGTATCCGGTCTGCGCCCGAAGCATTCGAAGATGAAACCGGCTTCCACGTCGTCTGGCACAACAATCGCCCCGACCTCGCGAACGTGGCCTGTGTGTGGGAGACGCAGCAACTCGCGATGGCGTAGCGGCGGGTCGAATGGGGCTGGCGGCCGAGGATTTACGGATTCGTTCTCGCGCGAGGATGGAGCGTCCGTCGGGAACGGTGGGGGAGTTGAGAGGAGGTTTGGAAATCGAAACAGCCTCTCATCCTGAGGACGAAAGACGCGGCGTAATGTTTTTGGGGTGGGATGAACCGGCGGACGGACAAGGAGCGGCGAACTCCAGTTCGCCGAAGAACCCCGCGGCGCGGGATGCATCCACGGTTTTGAGTTGGCGCGTTGCGCGCGGGTTGGGTCGGCGAAGTGGACTTCGCCGCTCCTTGAGTTCGTGCGACGCCGATTGGGTTTGGAAATCCGGCAGGTTCCGTGGCAGGAGGATGAGGGAGCCTGTGCGACCAGAATCAAGTCGAGGGACCCCGGATGCCGGGGGCACGCAGCCCCGAGTTTCGCTGCGCTTAAGCGACGCGGCGATCGCGCCGCCGCACGGCGAGCAGGCCGGCGAGACCCACGGTGCAGAGCAGGAGCGCCGAAGGTTCGGGCACCGGCTCGCTGTAGATGAAATCGTCCATCACTGCCAGGTCAACACCGCCCCCCGGATTGTCGCTCACTCCTGCGCCCAGCGCCGCGTTGCCGCTGGTGATCTGCACCCGGCCGATTTTTTCCCCGGCGTTGAATGACACCCCGAGGAATGAAAGGCTCTCGCTGGCCACGGTCCCGGCGGGGACATTGAAAACGCCGAGCGACGCGTTGAGTTCGTTGAAAAACTCGATCTTGGTACTGCCGAGCGTATCCACGTCCGTGAAGACCGCGCCGAACCCCGACACCGTCGCTGGCGTGGTCGTCCCTGGCAGGAAAAAGTTCACATCGGTGACGTTGCTTCCCACCGCGGTGAAGAGACGCTGCGCGGTAAAGACGCCAAACGTCGCGGTGTAGGCGGCATTGATATTGCCGAAATCTGCCGCTGCTGGCTGGCCCGCGCCGACGTCCGTGGTCGCGCCGCTGACCTGAAATCCCGTCCCTGCCGTAGAAAACACCGCGCCGCGCGGCGAATTGACGTTGAAGAAATTGGCCGCAAGGCCGAACGGCGCGGACTGGGCAGCGGGCACTCCATCCCAGTTAATCTCGCGTCGCAGGCCGCCGAACGAACCATTCGCGCCGGCCGTAGTACCGCCCCCGATATCGAGGCGAAATAAATCGCGAGCGGGTGTGATCGATGCCGCCGTGATATCACCTCCCGCAGATCGCACGACGGCAGCCGCGGGCGCGTGGGCGGGAGCGAGAACGGCCAATGCCGCAATGCCGAATAACAGGATGGGAAAGGATGTTTTTGGGTTCATGAGATGAGGGGATTCTGAGGGCTAACGGGTTTCGTGGTGTGATGTGAAAGGCACGCCCAACGACTTGAGATGTCGATCTCTTTTTCCCTCGCAACGGCAAAATGCCGGCGGATCAAACCCTCCCGCTTAGTGGTTGTCAGAGCGGGTTGCCGCGTTATGGCTTCATCGGCTTTCACAGTGCCCAGTTCCCAGCCGCAGGCGCCGCTTTGTGGCTGGCGCTCACTGCTTCGCCAGCCAATCTCACCGATGAAAATCCGATCAGGCGCAATCTTTTCACGGAGTGATGACAATTCTCTGACAACCGCCGCACGTCTGCCGTGCATCCTTCTTTCACCATGAAATCGCACGTCCTCTGCTTCGCCCTATGTGTCACCTCGTTCGTCGCGCCTTTCGCGGCTGTGCCGCTTCGCGCAGCGGAACAGGCGCGGCGAAGTGAATTTGATGAAACCACTCGTTTCATTTTCTACAGCGTGCTGGAGGGGCTGTACGAGGATGGGCTCTCAAAGGAGGACGTCGCGCAAATCCTGATGAAGCGGGAGAAGGAGACGTATTTCCATTTCATCCTCGCGTGCCCGGTCTGCAATCCGACTATCTGGGCGCTGGAAGCGTATCAGCGAAGGCCCGATGGTTTCTACGGCATGAAGCGGCCGGGTTCCGCGTTCGGGCCGGGCCTCACGAAGGATTTCCACGACCAGCTCTGCAGCAAGGATGCGACGCAGCGACTGACCGCCATCAATTCCCTCGTGAGATCCTGGATGGAGCGCCGGATGAAAACTCTGCGCCTTTCCGCGGATGAACAAAAGGCGCTCACCCAGCAGTTGGAGCTTAAGCGGGAGGAGGGAATGAAGATGCTGGAGAGCTTCCGCAAGAAGCAGCACGGCGACATTCTCGGGGTTGAGCAGGCGGCCCCCGCGTATGTGGACCTGACCGAGTGTGCGGTCTGCAATGGAGCCGTCGGCAAGCCGATGAAGCTGCCGAAACGCTGAGCACGTCGCGGCTGGATTTGCCGACGCGAGCAGTCTTGCCGCCGCATGCCGGAGTCGAGACATTGCGCGGGTCCGCATGAAACTCTCGCTCGCGCCATCGCTGGTCGTCGTACTGCTCAACTGTGCGCTGTCGTCCGCCGAACCTGCCCGATTACTTGGCAGGCCCGGCGCTCGCTTACCTTCAGATGCTCCTGCAAATGCAGAACCACCTGACGTTTGCGCTCCGGGCTCACCACGTTGCCAGCACCCTCCGGCGCTGCCCTGCGGGCAAAGGCTCCGCCCTTTGGCGGTCTCGCTCCGCTCGGCGCCCTCCACGAGTTCCTTGCGCAGCGCGTTGTCCAAAGCCATGTCGGCCACGATCCGCTTGAGTCGCACGTTCTTTTTCTCCAGTTCCTCGAGCCGTTTGACCACGCGGACGGCGGGAGGCTCGCCCTGCGCAATCACTGACGACTGGGAAGGGGCGACGCTTCCCGGTCACAGCATTGGCGCGGTGAGCGTCCCGAGTGGCGAATTTCGGGTGCCATCGCGAACGCGCGAGGGAATTTCGGGAGGCAGTACCACCTGAAAAGTGGCAAGCAACTGCCAAACCAAAAATTTCCCCGGTCGCCTGATTCCGTCGCAAGTCCCTCTGCCGGAGGACTGCACTCGCCGTGACTCGAACACGGAACCTTCTGATTCGTAGTCAGATGCTCTATCCAATTGAGCTACGAGTGCGTGGCCGGAAAACCGGGAGCGAGATAAAAGCACCGGCTGCCGAGGGTGGCAACCCTTTCGTTCCAAAAAGTTCGCCTATGGCTTCAGGCCAAATCGGAGGCGGCGGAGGGTGACGGCGCCGACGTGCTGGAGGCCTTCGGGGCCGAGGCGTTCGAGGGTGTCGTCGGCGGTATGCCAGTAGAGGTAGTCGAAGTCGATGAGGTCGATCGTGGGAATCTGCGCGACGGAGTTGAGCGGCACGTGATCGTCGAGCAGCGCGCGGTCGAGGTAACCGAATTTTTCCCGGATGCCGAGGGCGTCTGCGTCGGCGAGGATCTCGCGAGTGAGTTGCTGCGGTGAGTCGGGCGGGAGGGTGATGCCGAAGTCCTTGTCGCCGATCATGTCCCAGAGGATGCCAAACTTGAACTGCCGCGCGCGGCCGCTTTCGCGCAGGGTCCGGGCGTAGTAGCGGCTGCCGTAGAGGCCGTCGGGTTTGGGGTCGTCGGGTGCGGTGAATTGCACGAGGGCTTCTTCGCCGTCGAAGAAAACGAGTTCGACCTGGATGGCGAGAGCGGGGGCGAGGGAAAGGACGCGCGAGAGTTCGATGAGTGCGCCGGTGCTGGAGCCCGCGTCGTTTGCGCCGAGGAAAGCGATCGTGCTGAAGCGTTTCGTGTCGTAGTGCGAGCAGACGATGGCGCGCTGGGTGTGGGTCGGGGCGTTCTTCAGTTTCGGCGGCAGATAGCGGCCGATGAGATTGACGAAGGTAATCGGCCCGCGCGGGGTTTCGTCGGTGAAGCTCTCTCGCTCGACTTCCCAGCCGTTGGCTTTGAGCGCGGCCTCGATCAAGGCGCGGGCCTTCTCGATCGCGGGACTCCCGAAGGGGCGCGGCCCGATTTCGATCTGTCGGGCGACTGATTCGAGGGCTTTCGCGCCGGAAAATTCTTTCCAGATTTCCGCCGGACCTTCGGCGAGCGGAGGCAGTTTCACCGGTGCTGCCGCAGGTTTCTTCGGCGGCGGGGTGCCGGGGCGCGAATCCGGTGCGGCCGGTTCGGCGACGGCTTCTGCCGGTGCCTCGGCTGCGGGTTCTGGTGCGGCGGGTTTGCAGCCGGAGAAGAGGCTCGTGGCGGTGAGCAGGACGGCGCTCGCGAGGCGGAGCGCGTGGCGTTTCGACCGAGTCACTTTCAGCGTTCCTCAGCTTCGAGGCCCAGCAATCCAAGGAGGCGCTGGAGGTCGTCGTTGCCGTAGTATTCGATCTCGATCTGACCGCGCTTTTCGCCGTGGTGGACGGTGACGTGGGTCGCCAGCCGCTGCTGCAGACGGTTCTGCAGGTGCTGAATCGCTGGCGCGAGGGCGGGGGCTCCGTTGTTCGTTCCGCTGCGGGTCGGCTTGGTGCCGCCGAGCTTGGCAAAATGATCGGCGATGAGCTTTTCCGCAGCTCGCACGGTGAGACTGCGGCGAATGATTTCTTCGGTGAGGAGGCGCTGTTCATCGTGCGACTTGAGCGAGAGCAAGACCTTGGCGTGCCCGACGGAGATGCGATCCTGGGTGAGAAAACTTTGCACCTGCTCGTCGAGGTCGAGCAGCCGCATGCTGTTCGCCACCGCCGCGCGGCTCTTGCCGACTTTCTGCGCGATGTCTTCCTGCCGTAGGCCGAATTCTTTCGCAAGACGGGCGAACGCGCGGGCTTCTTCGATCGGGTTGAGGTCTTCGCGTTGAAGATTCTCGATCAAGGCGAGTTCCAGCACGTCCTGGTCGGACGCCTCGCGCACGATGATCGGCGCGGCGGCCAATCCCACGCGCTGAGCGGCCCGCCAGCGGCGTTCGCCAGCGATCAGCTCGAAGAATTCGCCGCGCTTCCGCACGATGAGCGGCTGGATGATGCCGTGCTCTTTGATCGAGTTGACGAGTTCGTCGAGGTTCTCCTCCCGGAACACCGTGCGCGGCTGGAGCGGCGAGGCGACGATGCGATGGAGGTCGACGAGCTGCACCCGCTCGCCGCTTTCGACGGCAGGCGTGGGCGACGCGACTCTGGTATTGATGAGCGCGCTGAGTCCTTTCCCGAGTGCAACTTTGGCCATAGAAAATCGGAGCGTATCGACCCGCGTCAGGAACGCAAACGTGGAAGATTGCCGCGCGCATTTTGCGCGATAGCGTGGCGCCGATGCTGTTTGAAAAACTCCTGGAGGTGCTCGACCCCGAGCCGCACGCCGCAGCGCTGAACATGGCGATCGACGAGGTGCTGCTGCGGGCGGCGGAGCGGCCGATGCTGCGCGTCTACCGCTGGGAGCGGCCGGCGATTTCGATCGGCTACTTTGAGAAATGGGCGGCGCTTCCGAACCCCGTGGCGGGCGTGGAGATCGTGCGCCGCTGGACCGGTGGCGGAGTCGTCGAGCATGGCGCCGATGTGACCTACACGCTCATCATTCCACCGGAGCATGAACTTGCTCGGGTGAGCGCGGCGGAGTCGTATCGGCGGATTCACGATCGTGTCGCCGCGCTGCTTGGCGAGCAGGGGACAGTTGCTCAACTGGCCGGCGCGACGGCGGAGAAGATTTCCAGCGGCTGCTTTGAGAATCCCGCCGAGGCCGACATCCTCGCCGAGGGGCGCAAGGTCGCCGGTGCTGCGCAACGCCGGACCCGCTGGGGACTGCTCCACCAGGGCAGCGTGCAGGGGCTCGCACTTGCGCCGGATTTTGCGGAGCGGCTCGCGGCGACCTTTGCCGCGCACAGTGAGCGGCGGCTTTTGAGCGGGGATGAGGTCGCCGCCGCGCGGTCGCTCGCTGCGGAAAAATATGCGACGGAGGCGTGGCTGCGCCGATTCTGACCGGGGCTGCCGGAAATCAAAACCGCGTGTCATCCCGAGCGGAATAGTGAGAGCGTAGGTGACAGGAGTGGAGTCGAGGGACCTCAGGGTGCCGGAAGATCCATGATCCTCCGGAGGGCCGAGGTCCCTCCGCTTCGTTACACTCCGCTCGGGATGACAGTTTTTTTGAAATCTCGGTTTCCCGCCTCTGCGCCAGCCCCGGATCGGCTACTTCGCGTCGCCTTCGGGCAGGAGCGCGAGGCCTTCCTTGTAGTCGGGATTGGTCGCGGCGGCTTCGCGGAGCAGGGGCATGGCGTCGGTCTTTTTCCCGATCGTGTAGAGAAAATTTCCGAGCGCCCATTTGCGGTCGGCGACCGCGGCGGGATCTTTCGTGCTCGCGATGAAATCCTTCGCGATCGCGGTCAGCGTGTCCGGGTCGAGATCGGTCCACGGCACGTTCACCTTCGCGGGCGTCGTCAGTTGCATGTCGTCGGCCGTCTTGAGTCCGCCGGCGACCGGCGTGCCATCCTTTTTCTTGACCGGCTTCACGTAACCCGCGGTCGTGATGTCGTCGATGAGCAGCGCTTTGAATTTCCCCGTCCACTCGGTGCGCTTGTACCACTTATCTAGTTCGGTCTTGGCCTTGTCGCCGTTCACCGTCGCGGTGAAAACGATCTGGTGCGCGTCGGCAAACTGCAGCTTCGCATTGAACTGCCCGACGCGGGTGACGACGTCGTCGATGATCTTCTGATCGGCGGCT
This sequence comes from Chthoniobacter sp., assembly GCA_031424375.1. Taxonomy (GTDB): domain Bacteria; phylum Verrucomicrobiota; class Verrucomicrobiia; order Chthoniobacterales; family Chthoniobacteraceae; genus Chthoniobacter. The sequence continues at coordinate 13,504 of JANPHH010000349.1, forward strand.
TCCGCGGCCATCTCGACGGCGCGTGTCTCGGCATTCACCGCGTCCACCTGCTTTTTCAGTTCTGCTTCCACGGGCGTGAGTTTCGCGAGCAGCCCGGGCTGGTTTTTCACCTTCGCCTTGGCCTCCGAGATTGTCTTCAGCGCCGCTTCTTTGCTCAAGGTGCTGCTCGCATCTTTCGCGGCATTCGACGCGATGCTGTAGGCCGAGTAGCTCTCCGTGTAGGAGTCGGCCAGCGGCTTGTAGCGGCGGAGCCACACTTCATTCTCCGGCGGCCGGGCTGAGCGAAATTCGCTGAGCAGCGCCGACGCATCTTCATAGGCATCGAGCGTCCAATTCTTCACGCCGAGCACCAGGAGCGCCGACGCTTCCACCGTCTCGGAATCGAATTCCCGCGCGACGTTCTGCTTGGCTGGCTCCTCGCTCGAGGCGAGTTGTCCGAGCTTTACGAAAAAGGTCGCCAGCTTTTCCTCTCGCGGATCTCTGGTGAAAGGGCCGCGCTTCTCCAGCTTGGCCAGCTCCGCGCGACCTTCCGGGCCTTTTCCATCGAGCAGCTTGGCGAGTCCGTTTTGCAGCGTGATCCAGTTGCGCGTGGGCTGCGGTACCTTGTCGGTATCGATCGCGGTGAGAATCCCCGACGCTTCCGCAAACTTTCCACCCACGATGCGATCACGTGCTTCGAAGAACTTGTTTTCCGTCTCCTCGCTCAGCACGAGCTTGACCGGTTTCGGCGTCGGCTTGGCGGGGAGAAAGCGGTCGCGGTTTTTGTAGGCGAGGGCGCCGACTGCGACCAGCGCGACGAGCGCAATGATCGTGACCCAGCTTCCCGATGAATTCGAATCGTCGACGACTCTCATCAGGTTTCGCCGCGCGCGGCGCCTCGAATTTGCAATTGGGGATGCTTCATAACGGATGATTGGATTGCGCGGACATTTGATAGCGTCCATTTCGGCGGGTGCAAACCTCCTCGTCGGAGAAGACGAAAGCCCGGGGTGTCCTGATCGTGGATGATCGTGATCGCGCGAGCAAAGCGTTGCGCGCAGCCCGCCCGCTCCCCGTATGACCGGTATACCGCAGCTTGCCAGCTTCATTCGCATCCGATATTTCGCCGAATCTTCCCGGCCTCCACTCCATCTCACACCATGCGTCTTCGCTCCTGGGCAATTTTTTTCATCTGCTTCCTCGTGCAAAGCACGCGGGGAGAGGCCCCCGCGCTCTATCTCGATCCGGCTCAGCCCGTCGAGAAGCGCGTTGCCGATTTGGTCGCACGGCTCACGCTGGAGGAAAAGGCGACGCTGCTGGATCACAAAGGGCCGACGGTGGAGCGTTTCAACATCCGCTCCGACCAATGGAACCAATGTCTCAGTGGCGTAAAATGGGACCGGCCCACGACGCTTTTTCCTGTCTGTGTGGCAATGGCGGCGACCTGGGATACCGACCTCGTGCAGGAAGTGGCAACGGTGCTCTCGAACGAAGCGCGGGCGATTTACAATGGCTGGCATCTCGATCCGAATGCGCCTGGCGAGCACAAGGGCCTCATCTACCGGGCGCCCGTGATCAACATCGAGCGCAATCCGTATTGGGGCCGCAATCACGAGGCGTGGGGTGAGGATCCGTTTCTCACGGGGCGCATGGCGGTGGCCTATGTGCGCGGTTTGCAGGGCGATGATCCCCGCTTCCTGAAGATCGCGGCGACGCTAAAGCATTACGCGGTGAACAATGTCGAAGCGGATCGCAAGGCACTGAACGCGGTCGTGCCCGAGGCGATGCTGCGCGACTACTGGCTGCCGCATTTCCGCGATGCCGTGGTCGAAGGCAGGGCGTCATCGCTCATGGCCAGCTACAACGCGATCAATGGCACGCCGAACAACATCAATCACTGGCTGCTGACCGACGTGCTGAAAAACGAGTGGCAGCACGAGGGATTCGTCGTGTCCGATCTCGGTGGCGTGAAGACGATGGTGGGCGGGCACGCCAAAGGGACGATGACTTACGTGGATGCTGTCGCGAAGTCGGTGATGGCGGGCTGCGATTTCTCCGACCGAGAGTATCGCGAGAATATCCCCACGGCCGTGCGGGAGGGAAAACTCACCGAGGCGCGGTTGGACGACGCATTGGCGCGCGTGCTGAAGGTGCGATTCCGGCTCGGCGAGTTCGATCCATTTGAAGCGGTGCCTTACAGCAGGATCTTACCGTCCGTGATTTGCAGCGCGCCGCATCGCGCGGTCGCGTTGAAAGCTGCGCAGGAAAGCATCGTGCTTCTGCAGAACCGCGATCAACTGCTGCCGCTGGACAAATCCAAGCTCAAGCGCCTCGCCGTACTCGGCCCGTTTGCAGATCGCCTCGTGTTGCACAACTACAACGGCAAACCCGATGGGCACGTGACGGCGTTACAGGGCATCAAGAATCGCGTCGGTGGGGCGGTCGAGGTCGTGCACGACAAAGGCTGTGACTGTGTCGATGGCGGCAACGTGACGACGAAGATCGACAAGGAAGAAGGCTTCAGCGGCGGCGCGAGTGTGAAGCTCGACGCGCACGCCGCGGGAGAGTTCATCGAATTCACCGTGCCGTTGCCCGCGCCGGACGGGTATGAAGTGAAGCTCGACTTCAAGAGCTTTCCCTCACGCGGCATTTATGAACTGAGCATCGACGGCGTGCCGCAAGGCCAGCCGGTGGACATGCACAGCGCGAAAGGCGGCTACGGTCAAAGCGTCAGCTTTGGGAGCAAGCGACTGAATGCTGGCAAGCGCACGCTGCGTTTCACCTTGGTCGGGAAGAACGCGGCGAGCACGGGCTTCAGCGGAAACTTCGACAAGCTCACGCTCATCGGCACGGACACCCTGACATTCGAGTGCGAATCGTTGGAACCGAGGACCGGCGGCGGCGATGAGCAAGGCAACATCGCCCACGCTGCTGAACTCGCCCGCGGTGCGGACGTGGCAATCGTCTGCGTCGGCACCGACACGCGGGTGGAACACGAAGGCCGTGATCGCAAGAAGCTTGGATTGACTGGAGCGCAGGAGGAACTGGTGAAAGCGGTGCTGACGGCGAATCCGCGCACGATCGTGGTGCAGATGAGCGCCGGCCCGCTGACGGTTCCGTGGCTGGAGGAACGGGTGCCCGCCATGCTGCAAACTTGGTGGGGTGGCGAGGAAGGCGGCCATGCGCTGGCCGATGTTCTCTTCGGTAACGTGAATCCCGCCGGGCGGCTGCCGCACACGGTTTACGCGTCCGAAGCGCAGGTGCCGCCACAGGACGAATACGACATCAGCAAAGGCTTTACCTACATGTATGTGAAGGGCGAGGCGCTGTATGCCTTCGGTCATGGCTTGAGTTACACCACGTTCGAGTATGCGGGCGTCAAAGCCTCCGGCACACCGCTCACTGTGACCGCGACCGTGAAGAACACGGGCCCTCGCGCCGGAGATGAAGTCGCGCAACTTTATCTCACTCCTCCGCCGTCCGACCAACCGCGCCCGCGCTTGATCCTGCGCGGTTTCCAACGCGTGAACTTGCAGCCGGGTGAGTCCAAGGTCGTGAGCTTCACCGTGCCGGATGAGAAGCTCGCGTTTTGGAACACCGAAGCCAAACGCTTCGACGAGCTGCGTGGCGAATGGGGCGCGCAGATCGGAGCATCATCCACGGACCTGCGCTTGCAAACGCACTTCACCAGATGACTTCCGAAACTGCGTCCACGATGAGAATCGTTTTCACTCTGCTCACCCTTTGCGCCGCCTCGGCTACCTCTACGTGACGTTCGGCGACGAGGGAAATCAGAACGACTCGCTGAGTAACTCCCAGCGCATCGACGAGGATTTCTTCTCCGCGGATTCAGCGGCAGTCTGATCACCCATTGGGCCGCCAGTTCGCTGCCAACACGCCAGACCTACGCGGACTGGCGATCCCGCCGCCGACGCCGGCTTCGTCTCAAGGAAAACTAGCGGAACGGTTCGAGCGTGACAGGCACGCCGCCGGATGACCTTTTTCGCGGATGCGATTTTGCACCTTTGTCTTCGGCGCCTGGCTCATGGCCGGAGTGGCGCAGGGGGCGGAGGAGTTTCCCGACATCCGCAGCATCGAGCCGGATCTTGAAGTGCCAGAGGTGGAACTCGGTGCGCCTGCCGCCGGTCACCGAGTCTACGCGACCACGCGGGGCTGGCAGGATACGGCGCTCTTTCACGCGATCTATCTGCCGGTGACTTGGGCGCCGGGTCGCAAGTTCCCCGTGATCGTGGAGTATCCGGGCAACGGCGGATTCCGCAGCCGCTACGGTGATGTGTCCGACGGCTCGGTGGAGCAGTGCCGGATCGGCTACGGCGTGTCAGCCGGGCGCGATTACGTGTGGGTGTCGCTGCCATTTGTGGGCGTGACCGAGGGCGGCCGGGCGAACCGCTCGCTGTGGTGGGGCGATCCAGATGAAACTGCGGCGTATTGCGTCGATACAGTGCGCGAAATCTGCCGCGACTACGGCGGCGATCCGGAGGCGGTGGTGCTCGCCGGATTTTCGCGCGGCTCGATCGCGTGCAATGCGATCGGTCTGCGCAACGACACGATCGCCGGGCTGTGGCGCGCGTTCATCTGCCACAGCCACTACGATGGGGTGGTCACGACCTGGCCGTATCGCGACGCGGACCGCGTTTCCGCACTGGTGCGGTTGCAGCGGTTGAAAGGGCGGCCGCAATTCATCAGCCACGAACGCTCGGCGGCGGACACGCGCGCCTATTTGCAGGAGGTCGATGTGCCCGGAGATTTTACGGTGGTCGATTTTCCGTTTCGCAATCACACGGATTTGTGGGCGGTGCGCGACACGGAGTTGCGCCGCAGGGTTCGCGCGTGGTTGCGGCGGATCGGGCTTCCGGCGCCGCAGTGAGGGGAAGTGGACGCTGGAGAATCGGCTGGGCGATGGTCTGAAAATGCGCGAATGAATCTTTCGCCGTGAGATTGAACAAGTGCCGGCGGTGTCGCGTCTTTCGCAGCGCGTTTGGCTCCGCGCGAACCGCCCCATTTTCTCCATGCCCCAGACCCTCGAAGCGGAACTAGCCGACCTGAAAGCCCACGCGCTGTTGCGCAAATTACGCGCGTTCGACACTGCGCAGCAGCCGGTGATGCGGACGGATGGAAAGGAGCTGATCAACTTTTCCTCGAACGACTATCTCGGGCTGGCGACGGAGCCGGCGCTGCGTGAGGCGGCGAAGGCGGCGATCGATGAGTATGGAGTGGGTGCCGGAGCTTCGCGGCTGGTCTGCGGGACGCTCGCGCCGCACGTGCGGCTGGAGGAGCGGCTCGCGGAGTTTAAGAAAACGGCGGCGGCGCTGACGTTCACGAGCGGCTACGCGGCGGCGCTCGGGACGCTCGGGGCGCTGGCGCAGAAGGATGATGTGGTGATCCTGGACAAGCTTTGCCATGCGTCGCTGATCGATGGGGCGAAGCTGAGCGGCGCGGTGGTGCGGGTGTTTCCGCACAATCATCTGGGGAAGCTGGAGAGCCATTTGCAATGGGCGCGCGAGCATTACCCCGATGCGCGGGTGATCGTGGTCACGGAGTCGGTCTTCAGCATGGATGGCGACTGGGCGGCGCTGGCGGAGATTGTCGAAATCAAGGGTCGCTACGGGGCGATGCTGCTGCTCGATGAAGCGCACGCGGTCGGGGTGATCGGGAGCCATGGGCGCGGGTTGGCGGATCAGCTCGGGCTGGCGGGGAAGATCGACGTGCAGATGGGGACGCTGAGCAAGGCGCTCGGCGTGAGCGGCGGCTACATCTGCGGCGGGCGGCGGCTGATCGATCTGGTGATCAATCGGGCGCGGAGTTTCATCTACTCGACCGCGCCGGCTCCGGCGGTGGCGGCGGCGGGTCGGGCGGCCGTGGAGTTCATGTTGTCGGCGCACGGGGAGCGGCGGCGGCAGCAGCTTCGAGTGAATCTGACGCAGTTTGCGGATGAGATGCCGCATCTTTTCGCGGGCGGGAAGAAGGTCCAGAGCGCGATCATTCCAATCATCATCGGGCAGGCGGAGGCGGCGGTGGAAGCGGCGCAAATCCTCGCGGGCAAAGGATTTTTCGTGCCGGCGATCCGTTTCCCCACGGTGGCGCGCGACGCGGCGCGCTTGCGGGTGACGATCTCGGCGCGGCACACGCCGAAGCAGATCAGCGCGCTGTGCGCGGTGCTGCGGCGGATGACGAGCTAGGTCGTGTTCACGAATTGCGGGTCGCCGCTGAAATACTCTGCGCCACGGGGGTGGAGGGAAGCGCGCCGTCGCTTCCCTGGCCGGTCCTCGACCACGGCACCGACGGCGCGGTGCCCTCCACCATGCCATTCGTGAACACGACCTAGACGAGGCCGAGCGCCTCGCGCGGATCGCGGGCGAAGCGGAAGCCGGAGAGCGGTCCCTGCACTCCGCGGCTGAAGCAGATCGCGTGGAACGCACGGCCCATGAGCGTCGGGTGCATGAGCGTTTGGAGGGCGCGGAGTTCCTTCTGCCGTGCGGCGGTGGCCGCTGGTTCGTCGGGGAAGTGAAGCTGGCTGAGGCCGACCATGAGGTGGTGCTGATCGGTGAAGCCGGCGAGGTCGAGAGCGAGGCTGGTGGCGTGTGCGGCGAGGGTGGTGAAGTCGACGTGCGCCGTGAGATCGATCTCGCCCGGCCGGGCGAGGGGATCGGGCTCGCGCCGATGGGCGGCATAGGCGGAGAGGGTGCCGGCGGTGCGGTCGGGACGGAAGTATTCGGAGCGCGGGAAGCCGTAGTCGATCGCGAGCAGGTAGCCGCGCTGGAGCTTCGCGGCGATCGCTCCGAGCCATTCGAGGGCGGCAAGGTTGATCTCGGTGACGTAGCCGGCAGGCAGGGGCGGAAGCAGCGCAAGTTGCCGGTGGAGTGCCGGGGAGGAAATGGGCAGGTCGATAAACGTGAAGCGGTCACCCGCCGTGGCGACGTGGCGTTCCAACCACTCGGCGCCGGTCCAGATGACGAGGTGGACCGGGAAGGCGTCGATCAATTCATTGGAGAAATGCACGCCGGTAAAGGGCTCCAACTCGGCGGGCGACGCGACCCAGCCCACGGTGCTCCCGGACGAAGCGAGCCGCGCTTCCTGAACGGCGCGGGCCCGAGCCGCCGGCTCGATGATGATGTAGCGGAGGTGCTCGTGAAGGGTGGGGGAGAGCAGATGGAGATGGGACAGGACGTCGGACGCGAAGGCTCCGTCGTGCGCGCCCTGCTCCACGATCGTGAAATCCTCCGGGCATTCGAGCCGCTCCCACATTTCCTCGAACTGATCGGCGAGCAACTGCCCGAAGAGCGGGCCGACGCTGACACTGGTAAAGAAGTCGCCCCCGCGCCCGATGGCCGCCCGGCCGGCGGTGTAGTAGCCGTGTTCGGGGTGGTAGAGCGCGCGCTCCATGAAGTCGCGAAAGGGGATCGCGCCGCGGCGCGCGATCTCGTCGCGGAGGAGGGTTTGGAGTGGCATCGTTTTGTTTGCGTTGGCTGGGGAAAGATGGGAGGTAGGGAATCCCTTTCGCACCACCCTGCCAATGTGGGATTACCGCCTACCCAAGCTGCCATTTTATAAACGCCCGTGGTTTTTCGTTCCCGCCGGGCTCTTCCTCGCCGTCGCACTGGTGGGCGGGATCTGGCTGCTCGTTCAAAAGATCGCGTGGGAGCGGCGGGCGGCGGCGCTCGATTATTCGCAGCTCGAGGAGATGGAATCGGCGAGCGTGATCTATGACCGCCGCGGTGGGGTCCTCGGCCGGATTTACATCCAGAATCGCGATAAGGTCGGCATCGAAAATATCGCGCGGACGATGCAACTCGCGGTGGTCGCGGCGGAAGATACGCGTTTCTACAACCATCACGGCGTCGACTATTACGGTGTGGTGCGGGCGATGGTGCGGAACTACCAGGCGGGCAAGGCGCGGCAGGGGGCGAGCACGTTGACGCAGCAACTGGCGCGCAATTCCTTCCCCGACGAACTGCCGAGCAGCGATCGCACCTATCGGCGGAAGCTGCTGGAGATCTTCGTCGCGCAGGCGATCGAGAAGCGGTTTTCGAAAGAGCGAATCCTCGAGCTGTATCTGAATCGCGTGTATTTCGGTGCCGGGCTGTATGGGGCGGAGGCGGCGGCGCGAGCCTACTTTGGCAAGCGGGCGAAGGATCTGTCGCTGTCGGAGGCGGCGACGCTCGCGGGCTTGCTCAAGAGCCCGAACAATCTGTCGCCGTGGAAGAATCGCCAGGCGTGCATCGATCAGCGGAATTTTGTGATCGGGCGCATGCTGGAGATGGGCCAGATTTCGAAAGAGCAAGCGGCGGAGACACTCGCGGAGGACCTCCTGGTCAAGAACCGGGCGCGCATTCATCAGGAGTCGTATGCGCTCGATCTCGTGGCGCAGCAGGTGATCGCCCAGTTTGGCCGCGACTCGGCGATCAGCGATGGCTATCGCATTTTCACCACGATCGATGGCGATCTGCAGCGCAAGGCGGAGAAGGCACTGGCCGAACAACTCGACACGGCAGAGCGGCACGAAGGCTTCGCGCATCAGACCTACGCGCAATACGATCAGATCTTCAAAGCCCACGAACGCGCGCAAACGAGTGGCGCGGATGCGGACGTGCTCCAGCCGCCGGAGTACCTTCAGGGCTCGGTGGTGGTGATCGACAACGCGACGGGCGGAATCCTCACGATCGTGGGGGGGCGCGATTTCCAGCACAGCGAGTACGATCGCGCGCTGCTGGCGAAGCGTCCGCCGGGGACGGCCTTCAAGCCGCTGGTCTACGCGGCGGCGTTTGAGAAAGGGATGTTCCCTGGTTCGGTCGTTCAGGATGCGGTGATGGATAATCGGCAGGTGATGATCGGCGGCACCACCGGCATCCTCGGTGAGTGGGGCCCGGAGACGGTGGAAAACAAATACGAAGGACCGATCTCGGCGCGGACCGCGCTGGTAAAGTCGAAGAACGCCGCCTCGGTGCGGGTGGGGATGATGACCGGGCTGGATCGCGTCATCCCGCTGGCCAGGAAGGCTGGGATCTCGGCGACGCTGCGGCCTTTTCCGGCGACGTATCTCGGCAGCAGCGAGGTCACGCTCATGGAGATGACGCTGGCGAATACGATGTTCCCAAATCGCGGGGAGCGCCCGGAGAAGACCTTCGTCATCGACCGCATCGAGAACAAGGAAGGCAAGGTCGTCTTCAAGGCGCGCGTCGCGCAGACGCGGGTGATCAAAGAGACGACAGCTTACGAAGTGCATAGCTGCCTCGCCGAAGCGCTCGAGCGGGGCACGGCGGATCGCACCTTTACCGACCTCGGCGTGAAGCGCTTCCCGCTCGGAGGCAAGACGGGCACCGCTTACAATTTCACCGACGCCTGGTTCCTTGGTTACAGCAGCGCGGTGACGTGTGGAGTGTGGGCGGGCTTTGACAAGCCGTCGCCGATTTATCGGGGCGCATTCAGCAATGAACTCGCGCTTCCGATCTGGGCGAATGTGATGAAGGCGACTTTTTCGGAGTACAAGCCGGGCGAGATCAGCCAGCCGCGCGGGATGATCAAGTGCGAGATCTGCAGCGCGTCCGGCAAGCTCGCGACGGATAAGTGCTACGATACGGTGGAGAACGTGGAGACGCAGGAGAAGGCGCAGCGGCGGACGACCTACTTCGAGATCGCGACGGAGGCCCAGGCGCCGAAGGAACCGTGTGACGTGCATGGCAACGCGGCGCGCAGCTTCGTGAAGGAGGTGACGAGCGGGGAGTTTCCGCGGGCCGTCCTCGCGGTGGATGTGAAGAACGTGCAGGTCGTGGCGATGAAAGAGCCGACCGTGCTGGGCGAAGATCCCTACAATTCGATCCAGGCGACGAATAATGTCATCGCGATGAAAGCCCTCCACGGCACGACCGCGCCGGTCACCAGTGCGTCCACCGTTCCGGCGCCGGCGACCTCGACGGAGCCGCAGATCGAAGTGCGCCGCGCGGAACCCGTGCGGCCGATGGAGCAGCAGACCGTGGTGGATTCGACGATCAAGCTGGAGCGTCCGCCGCCCGTGGATTTTTAGGTCTCAGGCGGGCGCAGCTTCTCCGCGGCGTGCTGAGCACGAACGCGGAGGAACCGTGGATCAGCGGGCTTGCCGCGCGAGCGCGAGTTGCGCGGCTTCGGCGAGGATGGGGTCGAGCTCGTCTGGGAGAAATGGCTTGAGCAGATGGTGGCGATAGCCGGCGGCATGGCTGCGTTTCTTGTCTGCATTTGCCCCGCAGCCGCTCATCGCCACGGCGAGGTAGCCCGTGGGCGGGGCGAGCGATTCGAGTAACTGCCAGCCGTCGCCATCCGGCAACCCGATGTCACTGAGCAGCAAATCCACGGCTGTTTCCGGGATTTGCGCCAGCGCAGTCTGCATGTCGGGCGCCTCGTGGACGGTGTGTCCGAGCATCTCCAGATACCGCCGCAGGTAGACCCGGGTGTCGGGATGATTTTCGACGAGGAAGATGCGGAGCGGAGGAGTCACGGGATGATGCGCACTCTGGCGGGAGACGACGGCTCTGCCAAGGGTTTGCCGTCAGCGCGCGGAAAATGGGTCGATTCCCGCGCGGTCGTGTTCCACATTTCCCGCTGCGAATGAAACGCACCTTTAATCCGGACCAGCCCGAGCTCATGGATCGACCGCAGCCGGTCTCCGCCGAGCTCGAGGCGGATCTGCTGAACCTCGTTTCCCTGAACCGATATTTCGGCAGTCATCGTCTCGTGCGGCACTTTCTCAATCGGTGGTTCGTGCCGGGTGAGATGTATCGCGTGCTCGACCTCGCGACTGGAGCCGGCGACATCCCGCGGCTCATCGCGGACTGGGCGCGCGCGCACGGCATGAAGGTGCGAATCGATGCCGTGGACGCCAATCCCTCGACGCTTGAAATTGCACGGAAACTTTCCCCGAATTACTCCGAGATCGAGTTCCTCGAGGGCAATGTCCTCACTTTCGGAACGAAGCAACCCTACGACCTCGTGGTCTGCTCGCTCGCCCTCCATCACTTTGGCGAAGCCGATGCCGTCAAGCTGCTGCGGAGCTGCGCCGATCTCTCGAATCGCTTCGTCCTCGTCGCGGATCTCGAGCGCAGCCTGGCCACGCTCGCCGGCGTCCATTTGCTCACCGAGCTGATCTACCGTGATCCGATGACGCGATTCGACGGACGGATGTCGGCGCACCGGGCGTTTTCCTTTGCCGAGTTTCGCGAACTCGCCGAGGCCGCAGATTGGAAGGATTTCGGCCATGCGCGGTTCCTCTTTTGCCGGCAGGCACTGTGGCTCGAACGGCGCGAACTCGGCGACATTCCCGTGGTGGTGGATTTGGATGAAGGGATGCCCTGCCCGGTGGCGTGAGAAAATGTGGCTGAACTTGCCAAGCGTCTGCCATCCCGAGCGGTTAAGCGTAAGCGGCGGCACGATAATGGGTGACGCCGCTCCAACGATGCTCCCGCGCAGATTGCAGTCCGGCAATGGCCTACCATGAAGCTTTCGACCCTCCTCGCGCTCGGCGTGATTCTTTTGCGTCCGCAGTTCACCGCTGCCGAATCGCCTCCCGACTCGTTCGCTTACATCGTCCAGGCGGACTCATTTGCCAGGTCGAAGTCCACCGCCGTCGAGCGCCTTGCAGGGTGCAAGCGCGACTGGATCGTGCTCGATGCGGACTTCGGTGGCGACACATCCTGGGAGCGCACGGACCTCGACATGATCCGTAGCGGGCGCGCGGGGAGAAAAGTGATCGCCTACATTTCCATCGGTGAGGCGTAGGATTATCGGCCTTACTGGCGCCAGGACTGGGGCGGCAGGAACAAACTTACGGCGGCTGCACCCGCGTGGCTCGGCGCGGAGAACCCGGAATGGCGGGGCAACTATCGCGTGAAGTATTGGCACGCTGAGTGGAAGAACCTCATCCTTCCCGCGATTGACGCCGCGATGGCGCGCGGCTTTGACGGCGTGTATCTCGACATCGTGGATGGCTTCGAGACATTCGAGCAGGACGGTAACGAGTTCATTGACGACCGGGTCAACCCGGAGACGACGCAAAGTTATCGCCGCGATATGGTGGACTGGGTGAAAGCGATTGCCGCTCGCGCTCGAGCGAAGAATCCCGCGGCGCTCGTGATCCCGCAAAACGGCTCCCAACTCATCGCGCAAGCGGACTTTCTCGAGGCGATCAGCGCGATCGGCATCGAAGACCTGTTCACCAGCGGGAACAAGGTGCAACCCAGGGCGCACACGAGCGAAGTGCTTGGCCATTTGGGAAAGCTTGCGGCGGCAAAAAAGCCGGTGTTGCTGATCGAGTATCCGAAGGCGGCGGAGCGCCAGGCGCTGACCAGGAAATTGGCGGTCGAGAATGGACTCGTCTGGCTGCTCACGGATCGCCAACTCAGGACGCTGGGGGAGTCCGGCAGGTGATTGTTCAGCCGAAGGCGAGGACCTCTCACTTTTTCCGCTCTCCCCGCCGCGCAGAGAAGCGTGAGGTCCTTCGACTGCGCGCCGCCCACTCACCCTCCGCCCCAGCCACACGGCGCTGCGCTCAGGATGACAGTGTTTCGAGGGCGCGCTACTGCTTGCGCTTCTCGGTCACGCGGATGCCGTCGATGACCATGGCTTTGTCCACGGCCTTGCACATGTCGTAGATCGTCAGCGCGGCGACGCTGACCGCGGTCAGCGCTTCCATTTCCACGCCGGTCCGGCCGGTCATCGTCACCGACGAGGCGATGTGAATCGCGGTCTCCTCGATTGAGAAGGCGATCTCCACCGCATCGAGGGGCAGCGAATGGCAGAGCGGGATGAGTGCATCCGTGCGCTTCGCGGCCTGGATGCCGGCGATCTTCGCCACGGTGAGCACGTCGCCCTTCGGCAGCGCCTGATCGCGCAGGGCGGCGATGGTTTCCGCCGCACACCGCACCCAACCCTCGGCCCGCGCGGTGCGGTGCTGTTCGGGCTTGTGGCCGACATCGACCATGCGCGCACGGCCGGATTCATCGAGGTGGGAGAAATTCATGCGCAGAACATGCGCGGGTTTCCGTCGAATTGGCAGCGGCGAAAGTGCGCAGAATCAATCCTGCCCGGCGGGCTCGTCTCGGCGAGCGGTGATGCTATCGAACCAGTGCTCGAGAAAGAATTTTTTCTCCGAAGGAAGGTAATGGGAGGCAGTGCCGACGATTGGGCGAAGCGCGGTGGTCATCTGCAGAGAGACGAGGATGAAGAGGAAGGTCCAGACGCGCAGATGCATTCGATCGCGGACGCGGAGGAGATCCATAAAGATGCGTAGCAATCTCAGCCCCAGCGCAAGACCGATGAGCCAGAAGAGCAGGTGCAAGGTGCCGATGAAGGCGACCGATTCGGTCGATTGCGAGAAGACCCAGGCGACCGGCGCGAAGCCGACGAGCAGCAGCGACGTTAGCGCCAGGACGGCAGCCAGGATACCTGTGACGCCGCGCACGGTGACATCGGCTCCGGTGAGGCAGGCGAAAATGAAGAGGCTGGGCAGGCAAATGATCACGCAGGTGAGCGCACCGAGACTGATTTTCAGCGGCGCGGCGAGGAGCTGTTCACCGCCCGAGAAGGTGCCGACAAGCAGGCCGTAGCCGCCCAAGGCGAGCAGCGCCGCGCCGAACAGCCATGCAGAAATGGCGCCTCCGCCCTCTAGCTGCATGGCATCGATGAGCTGGGCGGGCCTTTTCAGCAGGCTCTCCAGGATCACGCCAAGTCCGGGCTTTGGGGGCAGTGCCGTGGGTGGTGTTGCGCTGGGAAGTGGCGGAACACCGGGACGCGATGAGGTGGATGGGATGGGTTCGTTCATAGGTTTTTGGTTTTCAGAAAATGAGGCGGTAGAGAGCGCGACCGACGGATTCGTAAAAGTTTCCGCGCATTGGGTCGTCGCGAAGGAACTGGATCGCGAGTCCGGGGCTGCCGATGAAGGGACGCAGCACCCAGGAAAGCTGCGCACCGAGAAAGAGATTGCCCGCCAGCCAGCTCCAGAA
>JANPHH010000350.1:0-16700 GCA_031424375.1 Chthoniobacter sp.
CGGGTGTTTGCCGACATGGCCGGCGTGGTGCGCCAACTGGAAACCGGGCTGCCTCGCCTCGCCGCGGATACCACACGCGTCCGCAGCATCACCGCGTGGCCTTGGATAGTTAGTCTCAACTTGAAGGCGAACTAGAATTAGGCTCCCTCCATTCCGCTCGGGATGACACGCGTTTTTTGATTTCCGGTCCACCCTCTGTGCCGGAACGATGCAGGAGGCGTCGATCTCGCGTGCGAGAAGGGGAGCACACGCGCCCCGGCGTGTTCCGATCGGCGCCCCCGCCGGTCGGTTGCCGTGAGGAGACGCGCCCCGAGCGGGATTCGGCGAGGGCTCCGAACCCGGCCCGCGAGGGTGCGGGTGCTCCCCGCCGCTCCGGCGAGGTCGATCCCGACTGCATGGATACGGCTTAGGCATCCCCATCTCCCCGGGAAAGCGGGAGGCTGCAACGCACCGTCAGGCCGTGCGTCGCCCGGTTGGCGATGGTGAGGATTGCGCCAATCGAGTTCGCCCGGTAGCGCATGACCCGCAGCCCGATGCCCGTGGTGGCCGCGCGCGGGAGACCGTGCCCATCGTCCTCCACGACGAGGGTGAGGCGATCTGCCGACTGCCGCAGCCGGATCACGATCCTGGTCGCGCCGGAGTGTTGAACGGCATTGGCCACGGCTTCCTTGGCGATCCGGTAGAGGTGGGTTGCCACCTCGTTGGAATGCACCCGTGGTTCGCCGTTCGCGCGCACCTCGCAGGGCAGCCGCAGAGTCGCCTGCTCCGCGAGATCCTGCAGGGCGGCGAGCAAACCGCCTTCGTCCAACTCCACCGGGCGCAGGCCGCGTGCGACGGCGCGGGTTTGGCCCACCGCGGAGTAAATGAGCTGCGCCAGTTCCGTCGCGGCTTCCGCTTCCGTCCGCCGGCTGTGGGTGAGCGAATTGGCCAGCGTCTTCGCAAGCAGCGCGACACCGCCGAGATGCTGGCAGAGCCCGTCGTGAAGTTCCTGCCCGAGGTGTGACCGCTCGCGTTCGCCGATTTCGAGGATTTCGCTCTCGAGCTGGCGCTGGACGGAAATGTTTTCGTGCACCAGCACCGCACCCGCGTCCGCCTCGAGTGGGGTGACGGTGAGGGAAAACCATTGCGGTTTCCCGCGGCGGGGACGGCTCCGGTATTCCACCCGTCCGGGATTCACATGCCGCGCGAGCACCGCGCGAATCGTCGCCACGAGCTGTGCGGCCGTCTCGTCGCCGTCCGCCTCCGCGCGGCGGCAGGCTTCGAGGTAGTGACCCTGCGGCCCGTCCGGATCGATCGAGGCGCTCGCTTCGGTGCCCAGCAGGCGCTGCCACGAACGATTCGCGTGGATGATCGCGCCCTCGCCGTCGATGACCACGATTTGCGCGCCCAGAGAATCGAAGATCGCCTGCATCAGCGCAGGCCCGGCGAGGGGAGGCGCTGGTTTCGGCGGGCGGCGTTTGCGGGCATTGCTCGGCCCCTCGGATTTCTTCGGCATCGCGGCCTGAGTGTGCGCGCCGCTCCGCGCGACGCAAGCGTGCTGCATCCCTCGCGCGACGCGAGGGCTCCGGTTTTATACCAAGCTATGTTGAATGCTGGGAGATGAGGCCCGGAGGGCCGAGGGAAATTAGCCGGTGGCGTCAGCCACCGGGACACCCAGGAAAACGCGCTCCGCCCCGGCAGGGGCGAGGGAACTTCTGCCGCCCCGGCCGGGGCTTGGCTCCGTGCTGACCGGGTTCCGGTGGCTGACGCCACGGGCTAATTTCCGGTGAGCCTCCGGCTCGAAAGAAAATCCGGTTTTCAAAAGCGACTAGGGTTAAACTCCGGCGCGATCCAGGATGGAGGCGATTACCTTTGTCGCTTCGAAGTGCTCCGCCGCGATTTCATACGCGGCACGGCAGTGGGTCGCGTAGTCCGCATTGATCTCGCGCACGGCTTCCGCGATCTCCTCCAGCGTGCGAAAGGCGAAGAGCCCGCGGTGGTCCGCGCCGTAGAGATTGGTGAAGCCCGTCTCCTGCGTAATCACCGGCCGCCCCGCGGCGAGATAGCACGCCGAGCGATCGCTGAACCATCCCGTGTTGAGCCGCACGTATTGATCCTTCGCCACGGTGAACTCGCCCTTTGAACCCTGGAGATAGCCGCGGTAGTCGTCCCAGTGGACGCTCATCGCATCGGGATCCACGATCCGCCAGCCGAGCGCCGCGAGCCGCGCCGTCGCCGCCGGGTCGCGTGGCTTCGTCGCCAGCTCGAAGGTTTCTCCCGCCCGGTGCGGTGTTTCTTCGAACTTCAGGAACTCGCGCGTCTTGCTCCACAGATACTTCTCCCCGCGCCACTCGATGTCCTTCAGCTCGCTCGTGTTCCAGTTCGCCACCGAAGTGAAGAGCGCCCCCGGCAGCGGCGGTACGTCCGTTTTCCAGAAATCCGTCACCACCGGTTGCCGGGTCGGCAGCCACTGGAACTGATGCGTCGGGATCGGGCACTCCGGCGTCCCGATGTTTTCGCCGAAGGTGAACAGCTTGCGGTGTTGGGAGAGGTATTCGATCGGCTTCGCCTCCCCCTTGTCCACGCGGATCTGCTCCACCCCCGGATCGCTCTCGATGTAAAGGATGCGCTCGCTCTGCAGCAGATCTGCATTCATCTCCTGCGTCCCGCAGACATTGAAAATCGCATCCGCCTCGCGGTACAGCTCGCGCACCCGCTCGATCGAGAGCCCGTGGCAAGGTTCTCCCGGCAGATATCGCGCGCAAAACGCCCAGCGCCCCTCAAAGCCGAACTGCCGCGACAGCTTGTCGAGAAAGGAGAGCGCGTAGCTGTAGTCGTTCGTGATCTCAAACTTCTGCGGGTCGTAAGGCAGGCGCGCCGAGTCCTCGATGTAGTAAACCTCATGCCCCAGCCGCTGGAGGCCGACGATGTAATGCACGTGCTGCCAGATCACGCCGGCAATCGGGCAACTCGCCATGAAGCCCATGACCACGATGCGTTTTCGATTCATTGGCGTCATCTAGCGGGAGACGCCGCGATGCGGAAAGGAATTCATCCGCGCTTCGGGTCGAAGGCCCGCCGGAGCGAGTCGCCGAAGAGATTGAGCGAGAGGACGAGGCCGAAGAGGGAGCCGGTGGCGGCGACGAGATTCCACCAGACCAGCGGCTCGCGGCTGAGTTCACCGCGGGCGCTGTCGATCATCACGCCCCAGCTCGGGGTGCCGATGGGCGAGCCGACACCGAGGTAGCTGAGCATGGCCTCGGCGAGCACGAGCTGCGAGAAGCCGAGGACGAAGCTGATCAGCACGAGATGCATCACATTCGGCAGAAGATGGCGGGTGACGATCTTCCAGTGGCTCTGCCCCATGGCGCGGGCGGCGGCGATGTAGGGGCGCTCGGTCTGCCGCATGGTCTCGCCGCGGATGAGGCGGCAGAGCGTGACCCAGCCGGTGATGGCGAGGGCGAAGGACATCTTGCCGAGGCTTTTCCCGAGAACGAGCAGGATGGAGATGAGGAGGAGGATCTCAGGGATGGAATACAGGACGGTGTAAACGTACTGGATGAGGTCATCGACCCACTTCCGATAGTAGCCGGCGAGGATGCCGAAGAGGGTGCCGAGCGGGATGTAGATGGCGCTGGTGATGCCGCCGATGATGAGCGCCGTGCGGCAGGCGCGGAGGGCCTGGACGAAGGTGTCCTTGCCGAGGGCGTCGGTGCCGAGGAGGTGCCACCCGCGGAGGGGTTCGGGAGTGGCAACGGAGAGGGAGACGCTAGCCCACGGGGCGCTGTAAGTTTTCTCCGCCGGAATGCCCTGGGTGAGCCAGCCGAGGATGGTGATGGTGTCGTATTCGCCGTGCGGGAACTCGAGCATCTCGAGGGCGCCGATGAAGAGGTAGAGGGCGATGACGCCGCCGGAGATCATGCCCACGCGATCGCGCCGCAGCCGCTGCCACGCGCGTTGCCAGCGATCGCTGCGAGCGCCGTGGACGACGAGCCAGACGATGAAGCCGAGGCCGGCGACGGTGGCGAGATTTTGCAGCCAGAGCGCGGTGTGCATGGGTCAGCTCAGGCGAATGCGCGGATCGACCAGCGCGTAGCAGATGTCGGTGAGGGTGAGGCCGATGATGTAGAGGATCGACGTGAGGAAGGTGGTGCTGCGGACGACGGCGAGATCGCTGGTCTGGATGGCGAGGACGAGGGTATTGCCGAGGCCGGGGACGCCGAAGAAATTCTCGACGAGGAGGGAGCCGAGGATGAGCAGCGGAAGCTGGGCGACGACGTAGGTGATGAGGGCGATCATGCCGTTCTTCAGGACGTGCACGGAGAGGACGCGGGAATTGGAAACGCCCTTGGCCTGCGCGGTGCGGACGTAGTCTTGCCCGATCTCCTCGAGGAAGACGGCGCGGTAGAGGCGGGTCTCGCGACCGAGGCTGATGATGATCATGACCGCGATGGGGAGGAGGAGGAACCGCATCGAACTAAAGCCGCGCATCTCGAAGCCGAAGGCGGGGAAGTAATTGAAGGCAAGGGCGACCACGGCCTGGCCGAAGATGATGTAGACCATGGGCGGCACGCTCATCAGTCCCACGCAGAGAAAGACGCCCGCCGTATCGAGGGCGGACTGGCGGACGAAGACGAGGTAGAGCGCGAAGCCCACCGCCATGGCGATGCCGGCGAGGTAGGCCGGGAGGGTGATGAGGAGGGAAGGGAGGGCGCCCTCGCGGAAGACTTCTTTCAGCTCGCGGCCGGTGACGTCGGAGACGCCGAGGTCGAAGGTGGCGAGCTTGCGCATCTCGTTGAAAAAGATGGTGTCGAACATGCCGGTGCTGGCGCTGGTGTCGCGCACGGAAACGCTGGACGGCATCGCGCCGTCGATGCCTGGATCCGGGGCACCGACAGCGCGGTGCCCTCCAGAGCTGGTGTTGAGAAAGAGCGGCTTGTCGTAGCCGCGCTTGTGCAGCCAGTCGGCGACGGTTTTGGGCGTGGCGCGTTTGCCGAGGACGTTGCGGGCGGAGACCTCGGGACTTTGCACCACGAAGAAGAGCACGAACGTGAGCAGCATCACGCCGAGGATGATCAGCGGCGCGTAGAGGAGGCGGCGGAGGAGGTAGCTAAACATTGCGCTTCCGGTTGATGGCCACGCCGTAGCCGAGTCCGGCGACGATGACTCCGAGACCGACGGCGATCGGCCAGAGCGGCACGGGATTCCACTCCCGCTGCTTCTGCGCGCGCATCACGGGATCGACGGGGCGATACTTCGCGCCGCCCTCGAGCAGGACGTTGAAGTGGGTGGCGGGGGCCCAGGGTTGTTCGATGATGTATCCGGCTTTGTTGAACTCGAGGATCACGGGAACTTCGTCGATGAAGATGTCGTTCATCCGCTTCACGATGGCGAGCCGCTCGGGGGTGTTCTCCATCGTGGCCATCTTCTCGAAGAGGGTGTCAAACTCGGCGTTCTTGAAGCGGCTGATGTTCTTGCCCTCGGGTGGGAAGTTCTTGCTGTAAAAGAGGAAGAAGTAGTTTTCCGGGTCGGGATAGTCGGCGCTCCAGCCCGAGCCGGTGCAAATCTGGAAATTGCCCTGATCCTGCTTCTCCAGCAGGCGAGCGAAGGTGTTTTCGACCACCTTGATCCGCACGCCGATCTGCTCGAACTGCCGCTGATTGTACTCCATGAGCTGCCGCTCCTCGGAGCCGCCGGCCACGCCGTCGAGGGTGATTTCCAGCGGCTGGCCGGTCTGCGGGTCGCGTCCTCCGGGGTAGCCAGCTTCGGTGAGGAGCTGGCGGGCCTTTTCGAGGTTGAAGCCGTAGGGGTTCTTGAACTGGGGGTCGAAGCCGGGAATACCGGGGGAGAGGAGCTGCTGGGCGATGGGGGCGACGCCGCCGTAGAGGAGGTCGACGAATCCTTGGGGGTCATAGGAGCAGGAGAGTGCCTGGCGGAGTTTCTTGTTCCGGCCGAGGAGCGGATCCTGGAGATTGACCGAGATGTAGAAGGTGGCGACCTCGTACTGTTTGCTGAGCTTCATGCCGCGGGCCTGAAACTTCGGCGAGAGCTCGCGAGAGGTGGTGACGAGGGAGTTTACGGCGTCCTTTTGCGCCGCAAAGCGATCGAGGTACCCCTGGCGGGCGAGGAGGAACTGGGGGAGCAGCTCGCGGAAGACGGTGAACTGCAATTCATCGACGAGTGGCAGCGGCTGGCCCGCGAGGGGACGGCAGAGGGCCTCGCGCTCCGGCGGCCAGCCGTCGCTGGGGAAGACGCGGGTGATGTAGCGCGGATTGCGGATCATCCGGAAGCGCTGCCCGCGCACCCACTCCTCGATCTGGAATGCTCCGTGACCGACGGGGTGAAACGCGAACTTCGGCCGCACCTCCATCTTCCCTGCCGGCCCATCAGGATGGGCGATGCCATCGTAATACTCGACGGCTTCGCGGGCGACCGGCGTGGTGCAGTGCAGGGCGAGCCAGTAGATGATCTGGGGGTAGGGCTTGGAGAGTTTGAGATCGAACTCGTGCGGCCCCAGCACCTGGATGCCGCGCACCTTCATCGTCGCGAAGTCGAGCTTGCCGCCGGCTCGCTTCGCGGTGTCGAGGGCTTCCTGCATGCCTTCGACGTAGTCGGCGAGGTTGGAGAAGAAGGGACTTTGGAGCGAAGGGTCGCACAGGCGCTGGAAGGCGTAGTGAACGTCCGCGGCGACGACTTCGCGTCCCTTTCCGCCAGGGAAGCAGGGGTCGTCATGGTAGGTAATGCCGGGCTTGATCCGGCAGTGGTAGGTGACGGTGCCATCCGCGTTGAGCACCGGCTTGGGGGTCTCCGCGAGGATGGCTGGCCCGACTTCGTACGGGGCGATCTTCATCGGCTCGTATTCGAGCAACGTGTCGTAGACCGGCTCGCAGACGCGCCGGCTGACGGTGTCATACATCACCTGCGGATCGAGCGAGCGCACTTCCTCGGTGAGGACGCCGTAGTAGGTTTTCCACGGCGTGCCGTCCTCGCGCGTCTCGCGATACGGCTTGGGGTTCGGATCGTTCCCGCAGGCCGAAAACACCACCGCCGCAGCGGCGAGCAGCAGAGCGCGAATGGGGTGGGGGAACCGCCAGGCTGCGATCACTTCTTGCGTCCCAGCGCCTTCATCGCGTCGCGCAGTTCGGCCGCTTTCTCGTAAGCTTCGGAGGCGATGGCGTTGTCCATTTCACGCTGCATCTTCTCAAGCTTGGTGAGTGGCTGGCGGGCTTTGATCTCGTCGAGCCATTCGCCGAGGAAGCCGAGTTCCGGGCTGGTCGACGCGGCGTCGGCGCTTTCCAGGTCGGCGAAGAAGGCGCGAATCAACTCCATGCCCGCCTCGATCCTGGCGACGGCGCCGGGGATGTTTTCCCGCTCGAGCTCGATCGAGGCTTTGGCCCGCGTGTTCATCATCAGCACGTAGGGCGTGAACTGCTCGACCGACGCCGCCAGTTCCTCGCGCTCGGCGTGTTTGGTCACGAAGTCGAACATGTCGAGATTGCGCTGCGTGTCGCGGATCACGGGCACGTATTCATTAAGCTGAAAGTAGGAGATGTAGCGGTGGTAATACTGGATGCCCTCCTGCTGCAGCTCGCTCACGTCGTCCGAGGAGAGCGCATATTTTCCGCCCTTTTTCTCCGCGCGGCGGGCGCGACCGCGATGGTATTCGAGGAGCGATTCGCAACGGTGTGGCTCCAAGCCATCGGGGCGGCCGCTGGTCTCCATCTGGATGAGGCCCAGGTCGATCCGGAGCTGGAGTTTTTCCCGGCCGTCGGTGCCGCGGATGATCCGCACGTTCACCTTCCCGGGTTCATGCGGCCAATCGCGGAGGAGATCATTCAGGTCGAGACTCATGACGATCGGATTATTAAAACCGCGTCCGTCTTTGTCAACGAACGCGCCAGTCCGATCCGCTCGGTCACTTGCTCGTCATCTCGAAGACGCCGGTCCATTTGCCGGCGGGCGGTGCCGCGAGGAGCGCGTCGCAGCGCTGGAGAAAGGTCTCGCTGATGCTGTCGTCCGGGGCCTGTGCGAGGACCGCGCGCCAGGCGGCGGCGGCGGCGGCGAAGTCTCCCCGACGGTAGCATTGCATTGCTTCTTCATGAAGGGGCAGCCACGTCGGTTCCGTCATTGCACCGCGCTCGTCGAGTACGGTGAAGATCGCGACCGGCTTGGTCTTCCCTTTCACCACGATGAGGTCGAGCGACCGCAAGATGAATGTGTCGCGCACCAGCGTCGCCACGCCTTCACCGATGCAGAGGTCGATGTGGTAGGTCTTGGTCACGCCTTCGAGTCGCGAGGCGAGATTCACCGCGTCGCCGATCATCGAGACTTCCATCTTCGCCTCGCACCCGAGATTTCCCACGATCGCTTCGCCGTAGTTCACGCCGATCCCGAAGCTGAGTTCCAGCATCCCGCGCTCCTTCCATCCGGGGTTGAGCCGGGCGAGGGTTTTGCGCATCTGCACGGCCGTCGCGACGGCGTGGCGGGCGTCCGCTTCCTCGCCCTCGGTGACGATGCTGCCCCAGTGCGCCATCACGGCGTCGCCGATGAATTTGTCCAGCGTCCCCTTGTTCTCGAAGACGATGCGGACCATTTCGCTGAAATACTCGTTGAGCTGTCGCACGAGCGCCTGCGGATCTTCCGCAGCCTCGGTGAGCGTGGTGAAACCGCGCACGTCAGAGAAAAGGACCGTCACGTTTTTGCGCATGCCGCCGAGGGTGTTGAGGTAGCTCTCCGGATTGTCGAGCAGTTCGCGGACGACGTCGCGGGAGACATACCGCTCGAACGTGCGGCGGAGCTTCGCCTTCTCTCGCAGATCGAGCACCTGCTCCCAGACCGACCAGGCGAGCCCGCTGCCGCCTAGTGCGACGAGCGGGCTGAGCAGCGGCGCGGTGAAGCCGAACCAGTTGTAGGCGAGCTGGAAAAATGTGTAGGCCGACGCCACCGCCAGCGCGAGGACGACGAGACGGATAAAAGGTCGCTGGATGCGCTGGCTGATGCCCCAGGCGAGCAGCCCGGCGGCAATGATCAACAGCGCGTTTTCGATCGCCGTCGTTTCGCGCAGGAAGTCGCCGTTGAGGGCGGCATTGATCGCGCTGAGGTGGATCAGCGGTCCGTAGGAGGTGCCGTAAGGGGTTTGAAGCCGATCTTCGGCCGCGTTGCCCGAGTCGCCCACGATGACGATCTTATCTTTAAAGAGAGCGCCTCTGCGATAAGGCGGAGCGGCCCATTGTGTCTCTACGAAAATCTCGTAGAGCGGGCGGGAGAGGATGGGCTCGGAGAAGCGGATCATCACCCGCTCGCGGCTTTTCGGGATGGTGTGGGCGTAGCCAGCTTTTTGGAGCGCCCGGGCGGCGAGGGAATACTCGTCGGGCACGCCAGCCTGGCGATCCTTCCCGGAATATTCGAGCTGGGTGGTGAGGAAGTGAATCCGCCGAATTTTGCCATCAGGGTCGGGGATCACGTTCACGAATCCGACGCGGGACTCTGCGGGATTTTCGCGTGGAATCAGCGAAGCGGTGGGCGGTACTAGCTCGGGTTTGTGATGCTTCTGTGCGCTGTCTTCCGCGATCTTTTCCGACCGGGAAACAAAGTTGCTCCCGATGACGACGCGGTCGGCGTAACGGTCCAGCGCCGCCTTGAAGCTCGAATCTCCCGCGCGGGGGGCGGGAAACACGAGATCGAAGACCACGGTCTTGGCTCCACTCTCGAGAATCCGTTCGGCGACGGCAGCGTAGACCGCGCGGTTCCATGGGAACCCAGCCTTCATCAGCCGCAAGGTCGGCGACTGTGCGTAATCCTCTTCCCACGGGGCACTCAGCTCTGTCGAAGCCTTGTCGATCCCGAGATAGAGGAGGTCGGGGTTTTGCCTGGAGAGCCGCGCGGCGGGGTTGGACATCAGCCAGTCGCGCGCGGCGAGTTCGAGGCTGAGGTATGGCCACACGAAAAAGTGGAGCGTCAGCGTCAGCACCGTGCAGACGAGGCAGATGCCTGCAAGGGTGCGGCGGTGTGGCGAGAAAACCATCGCCCGGTGTCATAGCGAGCGGGTGCGGGAGCGCCAACGTCCGAGTTGAAGCTTGACCGCAGTCCGCGCGGAGGGTTTTTACTCCGCGCGTGATCCGCAAACAAAGCAGCCTCGATTCGTCCACCTTCGTGGGGACACTGGCCGCGCTCGCCCTCCTTTCCACGGGTGCGCTGATCGTGAACGCGGCGGCGCCTTATTCCGAAGCGACGGTCACGCGCGTGCAAAACAAAGTGAGCTACGGCGAACAGCGCGGCGGAGAGAGTGTCACGCGCCCTGCGGCTGCGCAGGATGTGGTGCGTGCGAAAAACTTCCTCCTCAGCGAAAACGATTCGCGGGCGGAGTTGCAATATCCGGATGGGACGATCGTTCGCATCGGGCAGAACACGGTATTTTCTTTCGAGGCGGACTCGCGGACGCTGAGCCTCACGAAAGGCTCGCTGATCTTCTACGTGCCGAAAGGGCAGGGCGGCGCGACGATCAAGACCCCGAGTCTCACCGCGGCGATCACTGGCACCGTCGGCAAAGTTTCCAAGGACACGATCGCGATCATCGAAGGTTCGGTGAAACTCGTGCCCGGCGGGCAGATCGTGAAAGCGGGACAGTTTGCGCGGCGCAATGCCGACGGGACGATCACGATCGATTGGTTCAAGAAGGGGACTGAACTCGAAGGCAAGCTGATGACGTTCAACGGTCCGCTGCCGCCGTTCATTGATACGCAACTGCCGGGCAGCACGCTCAAGCTCGATCTGACCACGATTAATCTCCAGGAAGTCCTCGAGCGGACGGCGAACCATCCGGGGGCGGGTCTGCAGTTTTTTCCACCTCCGCCAGACAATCCACCGCCGCCGATCGATCGGACGAATCCCTTTGTGATCGTGCCGCGCCCGGTCCAAAACCCGACGACTCCGCAGTCACCACGGACCCGGCCGAGTTACTGAGATGAAAGCCCGGTCCATTTTCATCACGACGGCCACCATCGGCTCGCTCGCCGTCTCGGCGATCGCCCAGGATCCGCGCAGTTACAGCTACCAGTCTTCCGCCAAGGCGCAGAGCGCGGACGAGATCGAGGATCTCGGCGAGATTTCGGCGAGCGAAAGTGCGGGTCGGGAAGGCGACGGCAAGTCGATCCCGGAACCCGCGCCGCTCAAGCGGAAGTTCCGCTTCAATGTCACCGCCCGTGGCGAATTCACGTCGAATGCGAAACTCTCCGGCGACCACAGCAGCGGCGACATCCTTGGCCTGCCCACGATCGAGGCAGGCTACAACGTGGCGCTCGGAAAGTATTTTACGTTCGATCTCGCAGCGAAGGTCGAGTCCGCGATCTTCGGCGATCACAATGACCGCAGCTTCATCGGCTACAGTGCGAATGCCACCCTCGACTTTCGGCCGCGTCCGGGTCTGCCGCGGATTTACATTTCCGCCGAGCCATATCGCTACGACAGCTTCGATACGGGCGACTTGCTCACGCAGGCGATCGGGTTGGCGGCCGGCACGGACTGGGGTTACGCGTTCAATAACGGGCGCTCGCTTCTCTACGGTGGATACAATTTCGAGCGTTACCTCGCCGATCCCTCCGTCGACAACCGCAACACGCACCGCGTCGTCGTCGGCCTCGCCCATCAGTTACGTTCGAACCTCACCGGGCAGCTTTTTTACGCCTGGCAGTACAACGACTTCATCGATGCCTCCCGGCACGACTCGCGGCATCTGGTCGGCGTGAATTTGATCTACACGTTCTCCGAGCGCTGGCTCGGCACTCTCTCCACGAGTTTCGTCGACAACGATGCGAGCGTCGATCGCGCGAGCTATCAGAGCGTCAATGCGGGCCTCGGGCTGACGCTGCAGTTTTAGCCGCCGAGATTCGCGGAGTGATAGAGCGTGGCGTAGGCTCCGCCGCGGGCCACGAGTTCCGGGCCGCGCCCTTCCTCCACCACGCCGCCTTTTCCCAGCACCACGATTTTTTCCATCTGGTGAATCGTCGCGATGCGGTGGGTGATGATGAGCGTGGTGCGGCCGCGCATGAGTTCTTCGAGAGTGGTCATGATCGCGCTCTCCGTCGTGGGATCGAGTGCGCTGGTCGGTTCGTCGAGGATGAGAATGGGCGCGTTTTTCAGGAACGCCCGCGCGATGCCGATCCGCTGGCGCTGGCCGACGCTGAGGTGACCGCCGCGTTCGCCGACCTGCGAGCGGTAGCCGTCGGGCTGGGCGACGATGAAGTCATGCGCTTGGGCGCGTTTGGCCGCCTCGATGATCTCGTCCTCCGTCGCGTCCGGGCGCCCGTAGGCGATGTTTTCGCGGATCGTGGTGGAAAAAAGGAGCGTGTCCTGGAGGACGATGCTGATGTGGTTGCGGAGCGATTTTTTCTGGGTCTCGCGGAGGTCGCGACCGTCGAGCAGGACGCGGCCGGCGGTGGGATCGTAGAAGCGCGGGACGAGGCTGAGCAGCGTGCTCTTTCCCGCGCCGGTGCCACCGACGAAGGCGACGGTCTGGCCAGGTGAAATGCGAAGATTGACGCCGGAAAAAATGGTGCGCTCGGGCGTGTACCCGAAGCTCACGTTTTCAAAAACGAGGTCGCCTTTTGCCGAAGTGACCGGCACGGCGTTGGGCGCGTCTTTCACGTCGTCCTGCTGGTCGAGCACCTCGAAGCAGCGCTGCGCTCCGGCGGCGGCGCCTTCGAGTGCCCAGGCCACCTGCGTGAGCGCCTCCAGCGGCTGATAGAGCAGGATGAGGAGGGAGGAAATCCAGATGAGTTCGCCGAGTTTCAGAGTGCCTTCGAGGACGTGAATGGAGCCAACGTAGTACATCGCCGCGGTGCTCGCCGCGATGAGCGTGCCGATGATCAGGGCGCTCTTCATCGAAATGAAATTCAGGCGCAGATTCGCCTCGAGGCTGCCGCGGGCGCTGAGGTGAAATTGGCTCACTTCGAAATCCTCCCGGCCGAAAGCCTGCACCATCTTTATCGAGCTAAGGCCTTCCTGCGCGACGGTGAGAACGGCGCTCTCCTGTTCGGCGATGTTGGTCGATTCGGTGCGGATTCTTTTGGCAAAAAGCACCATGGCGCCCACCATGAACGGAACGACGGCAAGCGAGAGCAGCGTCAACCGCCAGTCGAGCCGCCACATCACGGCGAAGGTGCTGAAGATGGAAAACATCGCCTGAAAGATGAAGACCGCCTTGCTGTAGAATGCCTGGATGGCTTGCGAATCGTAGGCGACGCGGAAGCTCGAATCAGCGCTTCGCCGCTGGTCGTGGAACTTGAGCGGGAGCGAGTGCAGATAGGCGTAAAGCTCCGTGCGGAGCCGGAGCAGGGTCTGCAGGCCCACGCGCAGGAAGAGCACGCCGGTAAGGAGGTTCAGCAGACCGGAAATGAGGTGAAAGGTAACGATCAGCCCGCACATCAGGAGAACGACGGCGGGCAGGCTCCATCCGCTCAGATCGTAGCCGGCGACGTTGAGTGGGCGGCTGCCGGATTGTGCCGCGGGCAGGACGTGATCGACGATGAAAGCAAATGGCCACGGGCGGAGCAAACCGAGGCCAATGGCGACGAGGGTGAGGAACACGGCGATCACCGTCTGCCCGAGGAAAGGCCGGTAGTAGGCGAGCGCGCGGCGGTAGATTTGCATCGAGTAGGGGGAGCATAAACACCGGGCGATCCTCCTTTGGCAATGCCGGGCACGCGGGAACGATCGCGAGTTTAACGCCGCTCACGGCTGTGCAAATCTCGGGTGAACGAGCAGTGCGACTATTTCGACGAAGTCCCGCGAGCGTGATGCGCGCACGCGGAAGCGCAGGCTTTTTCCGCGGTCGGGAATGTTGGTCCGCAACATGGGGCGCTGGGGAATTCAAGCACGGGGAAGAGTGTCGGATGCTGTGCAAAAATTCACTTGGCAATGGGCACGGAACGAAGACGCTTCCGCGCGATTACATGCGCACACAATTCCCCCCGCCGACGCACTTCGCCTTGGAGGCATCGATGACTGACACGCCTTCCAGCACGCTCCTCCGGCAACCTTCCGACGCCAGAGTCGGTTCAGCGAGCGTCCCGACGCTGATCTCAAACACGATGAGGACGCGATGATGGATGAGTCGCTGAGTCGGGCGTTTGCCGCCCACAACGCCGGGGATCTCGCGACCGCTGCGCAGGGATACGAGTCCGTGCTGGGTTCGAATCCCGGGCACCCCATCGCGCAATCCCTGCTGGCCCTGGTGCGCCGTCAGGGAGTGATGTTGCGGATGTCGAAATATTCGGCGCTCGCGAATCTCAAGGCGCAAGGCTTCATGCCTGCCACCGTCCTGGATGTCGGTGCGCAAACCGGGACGCCGGAACTCTTTGAGGTGTTTCCCGACGCGCACCATGTGCTCTTTGAACCGGTCGCCGAATGCGAGCCCTACGTCCGAACGGTGTGCTCCCAGCTGAAGAGCGCGGAATACCACATGGCAGCGGTCACGGAGAGAAGCGGCCACGTCACAATGACCCTCAGCGCCAACCGCCAATATTCCCGGATTGTCACAGCCCCGGCGCCTGACGGGGCGGAGTATCGCACCATCCCCAGTGTTTCCCTCAACGACATCTGCAGCCGCCGTTCCTTCCGGGGACCGTTTTTGATCAAAGTCGATGTGGATGGCGTGGAGATCGACGTGCTGAAAGGGGCATCCGCATTGATCGGGAAGGACTCGGTCTTTGCCGTCGAGGCGACCCTGTGCGACGGCGATCCGCGTTTCCCGAAGATCCTGGATTTCTTCAGGCCCTACGATTTCGTGCTCCACGATATCGTCGATCCGCTCTTCCGACCGGTAGATGGCGCTCTCTGGCAGGTCGACGTCATCATGGTTCACGCGAGTAGCAGCTTCCGGAAGATGACGGCGTTTCAGTAGGACGACTCGCAGATTTGGGGCCGAGATTCGCGGCTTGGGGGTGACCGCGATGACCAGACGTCCCGCAGATTCACCGTCTGAGGCGCGCCAATCCCGCAGAGCGCCGGAGCCGACGGCAGCTGTATCGTTCTGCCCTCCGAGTGTCGGGACACCATACACGGGCGCCGCGCTGGGTGGTTGTTTGGTGGGCAGAGAATCGCAGATAATTTTTTGAACCTTTCAGGGAATCTTGCGTCTATCTCTGCACGAACACCGTAACTAAAGACACCGTGGCACACGCTCTGCTTAAAGAAAGCCGCACTCACAACGCCACCCTCCACCACCACCTCCTATGAAAAAGAATCTCAAAAAAGCCGCCCGCGCCAATTACAGCCTCGGTGACCTCATCCTCGCCGTCAGCAGCTACAGCAAAAACAACCGCGAAACGGTCGCGGCGGTCGCCGATCTGCTCGAAAGCGGTCAAGTTCGCCTCTCCAGCCAGGGCCGCAAGGTCCGGGCTCGCGTCTGCTAAGGCGGCGCCCCGCCCCGGCCACTGCCGCTACTCGACGCCGCGTTCTCGAAGGAAATTGGAGCGCGATCGTCGGTGCGGTGGAGCCAGATAGCTTCCCAAGACCCCGTCAGTGGCTTACGAGCCGCGGCGGGGTAAGCTTTTTTAAAGGGGGCCCCCGCAATTTAGGGTGCGCGACTTGTCGGATGGAAAGTTTTCCTTTCCTCGACTCCGCGGGCTCCTAATGTCCGCCGCCGTGATCGCTCGCTACACTCTTCCCGAAATGGCGGCCATATGGGCCGACCAACACAAATACGAAATCTGGCTCGAAATCGAGACGCTCGCCTGCGAGGCGCAGGCCGAAATCGGGGTCATTCCGAAAGCGGACGCGGAGACGATCCGGGCGAAGGGCAAATTCAAACTCGAGGAGGTCGAGGAGATTGAGCGGCGGACCAATCACGACGTCATCGCATTCCTCGAGAACGTCGCCAGCTACGTCGGCCCGGCCGGCCGCTGGATGCACCAGGGGATGACGTCTTCGGACGTGCTGGATACCACGCTGGCGGTGCAGATCGCGCAGGCGTCGGATATTCTGCTGAAAGATCTGCGCGACCTGCGCGAAGTGATCGGCCGTCGTGCGAATGAGTTCCGGCATACGCCGATGATCGGTCGCAGCCATGGCATCCACGCGGAGCCGATCACGTTCGGGCTGAAGCTGGCCCTGATGTATGACGAGTTCGGTCGCGCGCTGGAGCGGCTCGAGCAGGTGCAGCCGCGGATTCGGATCGGAAAATTGAGCGGCGCGGTTGGGACGCACGCGCACCTCGATCCCCGCGTCGAGGAAATCGTCTGCGAGCGGCTCGGGCTGAAGGCGGCGGCGCTCAGCACGCAGGTCGTGCAGCGCGACCGGCATGCGGAATTTCACACCGTCCTTGCCGTCACCGCGTCGAGTGTGGATCGATGGGCGACGGAATTCCGGCATCTCCAGCGCACCGAGGTTCTGGAGGTGGAGGAATATTTCTCCGCCGGACAGAAAGGGAGTTCCGCGATGCCGCACAAGCGCAACCCGATCACCGGCGAAAAACTAAGCGGCCTCGCCCGCCTCGTCCGTGGCAATGCTCTCGCCGCCTTGGAGAATGTCGCCCTCTGGCACGAGCGTGACATCAGCCACTCATCGGTGGAGCGAGTGATCTTCCCGGACTCGTGCATTCTCATGAACACGATGCTCGTCTCCCTGCGGAAGCTCGTCGATCGCCTGCTCGTCTACCCGGAAAACATGGAGCGGAACCTCCGGATCACGAAGGGGCTCTATTTCAGCCAGACCATCCTGCTGAA
>JANPHH010000351.1:0-7250 GCA_031424375.1 Chthoniobacter sp.
GTCGGCCAGTTTTTCGAGCGTGGAATCTTTCAAATTCCCCATGCCGAAGCCGAGCACGGTGAGGAAGGTGCCTTTCTTCGCCTTGCGTTCGATGAGGCTGGTGAGCTCGCTCTGGCTGGTCACGCCCACGTTGAAGTCGCCGTCCGTCGCGAGGATCACGCGGTTCACGCCGCCCTTGATGAAGGACTGCTCGGCGAGCCGATACGCGAGCTGGATGCCGGCCGCGCCATTGGTCGAACCACCGCTCTCTAGGCGATCGAGCGCCGCGCGGATCTCCCCGCGATCGTGCGTCGGCTCCAGCACCGTGCCGCTCGCGCCGGCGTACACGGCGATGGACACGGTATCCTCCGGCGTAAGCTGATCGACGAGCATCCGCAGGCATTGCTTGAGCAGCGGCAGCTTGTTCTCGGGCTGCATCGAGCCGGAGACATCGATGAGAAAAACGAGATTGCTCGCGGGCCGTTTGTCCTTCGCGATCTCGCGTCCCTTTAATCCGATCCGCACCAGCCGATGCTCCGGCGCCCACGGGCACGTCGCGACCTCCATGGTGGACGAGAAGGGCGCGTCGCCCTCGGGCTGCGGGTAGTTGTAGGTGAAGTAGTTGAGCAGCTCCTCGATGCGCACCGCGCCCTTCGGTGGCCGGGTCTGGGAGTTGAGAAAGCGCCGCACATTCGCGTAGCTCGCGGTGTCCACGTCGATGGAAAAGGTCGAGAGCGGATTCTCGCGCACGGCGAGGAAGGCGTTGTCGGTGATGGCGTCGTAGGCTTCGGTGGAATGCTCGGCGTCCGGGCGAGTCAGATCATTCTTTTCCTTCGTCGCGGCCTGGATTGCCTTCAGCGTTTCGCTGAGCTTCGATGCCTCATCGATGTGTTGCGATCCATCCGACTGGTCTTTCATCGCAAAGCTCTGCGGGGCGGAAGGCTTCGCGCTTTGAGCGGCGGGCTGTTCAGACCGCGATAACGGGAAGCGCCGGACAGGACTCGACCAAGCCGTATCCAATCCTCGCACTGCCTTCGCACGCGATTCATTCGAGACTTTCATTTGGCTGGTTCCGCCCACTCTTTCGCTGTCAGGCGTGGTGGTGTCGGTTGGCTGTGTCGTGATCTTCGCAAAAAGCGAATCATCTGTCCCGCTGGCACTGCCGCTGTTTTCCACGACAAGTCCTTGGCGTAAGACCTTGTCCTTGGTTCGAGTATTGCCGGCGATGTTGATCGCGGTCGAGGCTTCGGGAGCCTTCACCTCATCCACGGTCGCGGAGAGCCGCTTGGCCGGAACTGGTTCGGCGGGTGCCGGAGCGTCTGCAAAGTGCATTGGCGGTGGTGTGGCCAAGGCGATGGGCCCAAGCTCACGTGCGGCGGGCGGCAATGAGCTAAACGGAGCAGAGGCAATATCAGCTCGCGCGAGTTCCGGTCCGGGTAGTTCAGGATTCTTCGCGTCGCTCGCGCTCGCGAGACTCGGCGGCATATCGTTCGGGCTTCGCGCAGCCTTTTGCTGAACCAATGGATTGATGGTCAAAGCTGCAATGCTCGCGACGATGACGATTCCCGCCGCGATCGGCAGCCATCTTTGCATCCAGCGTCCGGCCTGGGGCGGTGCGACGAGATCGACGCTGAAGGGTTCATGCTGCCCTTCGACGGCGGCAAGCACGGTCGCCTTCTGTACGTCCGTGAGCGGCGCACCCGCTTCCGCTTTCAGCTCACGCCGGAGTTGCGCGACGAAGGTTTTTGTTTCCTCCACCTCGGCCAAGGCGCCGGGATTTTCGCGGAGGAGTTGTTCGATCTCGGCGCGTTCGGCGGGGTCGAGTTCGTCGAGGGCGTAGGCGGTGAGTTTGGGGTCGTCGGGATTCATGGCAGCGCGTTGCGAAAGTTGAGGCCGAGATCGTCTTGGGGCAGCTCGGCGGCGAGCGTGCGCAGTTTTTTCAGGCCGGTGTGGAGGAGGAAGCCGACGTTGGTCACGGTGAGTTTCGTCACGTCGGCGATCTCGCGGTAGGAGAGGTCGTTTTGGAATTTGAGGCGGATGACATCGCGCTGATTCGGGGGCAGCGCTTCGAGCAGGCGGAGGAGCGAGGCCTCGCCGTCGCGGCTCTCCAGAGCCGCATCGGGGGAAGGCGCGTCGCAGGCGCGGTCGTCGGGGAGAGGCATGGGAATGATGCGGCGGTGTTTGCGGTGGTGATCGAGCGCGCGATGGCGCGTGACGGTGAAAAGCCAGGCTTCGAGGTGATACGCCGAGGGCCTGGGATCGGGGGCCAAGTGGCGAGTGGGCGCCGCGTGATCTGCTCCTCCCGCAGAACCACCATCGTCTCCACTCGCCACCCGGCCCTCATCCCCCGGCGCTCCGCGGGTGGCGAGGCGGATGAAGACCTCCTGCACCACGTCGCGCGCAGAATCGACATCGCCCACGATGCTCTTCGCGTAGCGAATGAGCGGCCGCTCGTAGCGATCGAGCAGGGCGGTGAGGTCTGGAGCGTCGGGAGTGGCCATGGGTCTCTTGAGTCTCTAATGGCGCAAACGAATGGCAGGGCGGCGATCTTAGAGTTTTCCCGAAATTAAACCCGCCGGTCATCCCGAGCGGAATGGAGGGAGCCTGAGCGACCAGAGTGAAGTCGAGGGACCTCAACCTACAGAATGATCCATGATCCTCCGGAGGCCGAGGTCCCTCGGCTCCGTTACACTCCGCTCGGGATGACAGATTTTTCTTCTCGTCCGTCCACCCTCTAAAATCCGTCGTTCGATTCGTCGTTCTTCTTGTCCTCGTCGTCTTTCTTTTTCCGCCGGCGCTCGAGGAACCACGCGAGCCAGATGCAAAGTTCGTAGAGCAGGATGATCGGCACGCCGAGCATCAGGAAGGTGAGCGGGTCCGGCGTGGGGGCGATGAACGCGGCCAGGGCGAGGATGATGACCACGGCGTAAACGCGCGTCCTAGCCAGCCACTCGTAGGTGACGATGCCGAGGGCGGCGAGCACAGCCATGACGGGCGGTAACTCACCGAGGAGGCCGAAGCCCAGGCACATGCGGGTGACGAAGCTGAAGTAGTCGCCGACAATCCAGGTCGGCTTGATGCCGAGGCTGATCGAATCCGAATACAGCCACTTCATGGTCTGCGGCAGGACGAGGAAATAGCACGAGACCACACCAACGAGGAAAAGCCCGAAGCCGACGGTGATGCCGGGAATGACGTACTTCTTCTCCTGCCGCGTGAGCGCGGGCAGTGTGAACTCGAGGAGAAAGAAGAGGAGGATGGGAAAGGTAAGGACAATCCCCGCGTAGAAGGCCAGCGTGAGCGAGACGGTGATCGACTCCGCCGGCTTGGTGAAAATCAGGACCTCGAGCGGATTCGAGGAGATCGCCCGGAGCGGCTCGGTCATCGCGTTGAAGAGCCATTGACGGAAGAAAAACGAGACCGTCATTCCGGTGAAAAGCGTGCTGATCATCTTAATCAGCGTCCATCGCAGATCCTCCATGTGATCGAGGAACGGCTTGATCACCTCGCCATCGGAGTGCTCGCGCAGATTGAAGACTTTCGTGAGGAGCTTGTTCAGCCAGGACATTTGGGGGCGTTACAAAGGTCTAAAACCCCTCGGGACGCAATTTCTTCTTCGGAACCTTTCGCCCCGACCGTGCGGCCACCGGCTTCACACTGACATGAAGACTCTCCCGGGCAAGGAACCGCCACGGGAAATGCGCGGCTCGGGAGATGCCGATCCGTACGTCGGTGATGACCTCGACCGCCTCGGCTGGCTGGTGGAAACCGATGCCTGCTTCCGCGCAAAGGTCGCGGCCGTGGTCGCGGCCATCGATGCCGAGCGCGACGGTGAGCTTTCCGGGACCGGAGCAGAGGGCGCGCGTTTCGGTGACGGGCGATTTTCGCGCGGCATCGCGGCGCGCCTTCATGGCGTCCATGCCACGCGTCGGCGCGATCGCGCGGAAAAGGACGAAGCCGTCTTCGCTGCCGCCCTTCACGAGCACGTTGAGCAGCCAGTACATCCCGTAGTTGAAATACACATAAGCCGCTCCCGCCTGATGCCGGGCGATGAAGTCACGCGCCGACGGGCGGGCGAAGGTGTGACAGGCTTCGTCGCCGAGCGCGGCATAGGCTTCGGTCTCGACGATGACGCCCGCGCAGTCATTCCACACCAGCTCGCAGCCGATGAGTTCCCGCGCACAGGTCACCGGGTCGCGGCGGAAGAAGGCGTGGAAAAGTCTGGGAGTGCTCATCGCAAAAAATCTTCCTCATCCTCTTAATCTTCCTCCTCCGTTCGGCAGCGGAATGGGAGGAAGATTACGAGGAAGAGGATGATGGTTACAGCCCCGTCGGGTGATCGATGAACTCCCACGGCACGCGGAAACGCTTCGCCGCAGCCGCTGCCAGCGCTTTCACCCCGAATGTCTCGGTGGCGTAGTGGCCGCCGTAGAAGAGGTTCGCGCCGAGTTCCTCCGCGAGGGTGTAGGAATGGTGCGGGCCTTCGCCAGTGATGAATGTATCGACGCCCTCGGCGACCGCGCGGGCGATCTCACCACCCGCGCCGCCGGTGACCACGCCGATGACTCTGGTCTTCGCCGGGCCACCCGGCGCGAGGTGTGCGGAACCGCCGAGCGCACGCTCGAGGCGCGCCGCGAGTTCGCCGATCGGCAGACTGAGCCGCGTCTTGAATCCGATGGGCTGCCCTTTCGCGGAAAAGAACGGCTCGAGTTTTTTGAAACCGAGCGCGCGGCTGAGCAGGGCGCTGTTGCCGAGCGTCGGGTGGAGATCGAGCGGGAGGTGCGAGCTGTAGATCGCGAGGTCGTGGGCCAGCGCGGTCTTGAGCTTGCGAAAGTGCGCGCCGGTGATCGGCTGCGCGCCAGCCCAGAAAAGGCCGTGGTGGACGAGCAACAGATCGGCGCCGCGCGCGGCGGCCTCGGCGATCACCGCCTCGCAGGCATCCACCGCCGCCGCGATGCGGGTGACGGCGCCGGAGTTTTCGAGT
Organism: Chthoniobacter sp.; assembly: GCA_031424375.1. Taxonomy (GTDB): domain Bacteria; phylum Verrucomicrobiota; class Verrucomicrobiia; order Chthoniobacterales; family Chthoniobacteraceae; genus Chthoniobacter. The sequence goes on from JANPHH010000351.1 coordinate 4,964, forward strand.
TGGAGGCCGTTTTGCGCGCCGGAATAGTCGCCGACCTCCGAGGTGCGGAGGGTGCGATCGAGCCAGGTGACGATGGGTGGAAGGGTGGGCATGGGTGACAGGTTTGTCAGTTGCCTGAAGACATCGTTCCCGCTAAGGTAAGCCCAGGAATTACGGCAAGGCAGTCAACTTCAACCCCCAACGCTAGACATGCCAACGATCGAATCCAAATCATCAGTCACCTCCACGCGCACGTGCCCGCTCTGCAACGCCGCGCTCGATGAAAGCAATCCCTCCGAATGCCCGAAGTGCGATTGGCACGTGGGTTATGTGCCGGAACCTGACAAACTCGGGAGTATGCGCGATGTCGCCGCCGTGGTGATGAGCGTCGTGCCCGGCCTCGGCCATATCTACAAGGGCCACCTCCTCAGCGGCGCGCTCTACATGCTCGGCGCGGCCTTTGCCGTGATCGCCGCAGTGGTGGCGTCCACGGCCACGGCGGGCTTCGGGCTGCTGCTCCTGCCGCTGTATTGGGCTGGCGTGATGCTCCAGGTCTATTGGCTGGAGGACCTCGCGCTGGCCAAAGCGCGGCCGTAACGCCGCGAACCTCGGGGCTGGGAAGATAATTGGATTGCCGCACCGGCGCGGTTCCGCTGCATTCACGCGCTCGCGTGGCGCGTCGCTCGCGAGTCATTCCATCCACCCTTCGCTGAATTTTTCCCATGCTCTCCGCAGGCATCGTCGGTCTTCCCAACGTCGGTAAATCCACCCTCTTCAACGCCGTCACCCGAACGCAAAAGGCGCAGGCGGCGAATTACCCCTTCTGCACCATCGACCCGAACGTGGGCGTGGTGACCGTCCCCGATCCGCGGCTCGCGGTGCTCTCGAAGATGAGCGGCTCGAAAAAGCTCGTGCCGGCCGCGATCGAGTTCGTGGACATCGCGGGGCTGGTCAAAGGGGCGAGTTCCGGAGAGGGCCTCGGCAATCAGTTCCTCAGCCACATCCGCGAAGTGAATGCGATCGTGCAAGTGGTGCGCTGCTTTGAGGATGACGACATCCATCATGTCTCGGGCACCGTCGATCCGGTGCGCGACATCGAGGTGATCAATACGGAACTCATCCTCGCCGATCTCGCCTCGGTGCAAAAGCGCAGCGACCGCCAGACCAAAGCCGCGCGCGGCGGCGACAAGGTGGCGAAGGCGGAAGTGGCGCTCGCGGAAAAACTCATTCCGCATCTCGACTCCGGCAAACCCGCCACAACCCTTCAACTCAGCGACGAGGAGCAGAAGCTCATGCGCGAGTTTTTCCTGCTCTCCGGCAAGCCGACCATCTTCGCCTGCAATGTCGCCGAGGCTGATCTCGCCAATGTCACCGCCATCGTCTCAGCGGCCCGCGACAATGAAGGCGTGAAGCCGACCGAAAATGTGGAACTCACCCCGGCCGCGAAGTACGTGACCGCGGTGCAGGATTATGCCCGCTCGCACTTCGGCACCGAAGCCGTGGTGATCAGCGCGCAGATCGAGAGCGAACTCGCCGGGCTCACTGACGACGAAGCCACCGAGTATCTCCAGGGCATCGGCGTCGCGAGCAGCGGCGTCGGTTCACTCATTCGCGCCGTATATTATCTGCTCGGTCTGCGCACCTACCTCACCACCGGCGAGCAGGAAACCCGCGCCTGGACGATCCGCGCCGGCGACAAAGCGCCCGCCGCGGCTGGTGTAATCCACAGTGACTTCGAGCGCGGTTTCATCGCGGCGGAGATCGTTCACTTCGACGACCTCGTCCGCCTCGGGTCCAACGCCAAGGCCCGTGAAGTCGGTAAACTGAGGATCGAGGGCAAGGAGTATGTGGTGAAAGACGGCGACGTGGTGGAGTTCCGCTTCAATGTCTGACAACGCCGCGAGCCGGAACGATGCGGCACTTTCCCGCAAGGAAACGGCGCCCGCGAATCCCGACTCCGTCTGCCCTGTCTGCGGCGGTCCGCTGATCTCGGAGAAGTGCAAGGTCATCTGCCGCAGCGACCGCTGCCGCTACCGGATCGTGTTCAACTGCGCGGAGTTTTAGACGATCGAACGGACGCTTTCCGGCGCGCAGCGCCCATCCAAACAACCTGTCATCCTGAGCGAAGCGGAGGCGGGCCAGCGGGCGGAGCGCAGTCGAAGGACCTCTAATTCTAGTTCGCCTTCAAGTTGAGACTAACTATCCAAGGCCACGCGGTGATGCTGCGGACGCGTGTGGTATCCGCGGCGAGGCGAGGCAGCCCGGTTTCCAGTTGGCGCACCACGCCGGCCATGTCGGCAAACACCCG
>JANPHH010000352.1:0-19237 GCA_031424375.1 Chthoniobacter sp.
GCTTTCATGCCTGCCCTCCCGTCTTGCTCCCCGCCACTTCGCGCACTGCATCGACGATGTTCGGATAAGCCGCGCAGCGACAGAGATTGCCGCTCATCCGCTCGCGAATCTCCTCGTCGCTCACCGCCATCTCGCCGAGCAAATCGACGCTGACGTGGCTGGGAATACCGCGCTTGATTTCACTCAGCATCGCCACCGCGGAACAGATTTGCCCCGGCGTGCAGTAGCCACACTGAAAGCCATCATGTTTCACGAAGGCCGACTGCATCGGATGAAGTTTGGCGGGGGTGCCGAGTCCTTCGATCGTCGTGATCTTGTCGCCATCGTGCATCACCGCGAGGCTCAGGCACGAGTTGATGCGGCGCCCTTCGACCAGCACCGTGCAAGCGCCGCATTGCCCGTGATCGCACCCCTTCTTGCTGCCGGTGAGATGAAGATGTTCGCGCAGCGCATCGAGCAGCGTCACGCGTGGATCAAGGCTCAGCTTGGTTTCGCGGCCATTGATCACCATCGTCACGTCCATCGTCTCCGCCTTTCCCGCGTCCGCCGCGGGTTCGGCCGCACGTGCCTCTGCACCGAAAAACACGCCGGGCTCCATTGCTACGACAGCAGTGGTTCCGGCGACACGGGTTAGAAACACCCGCCGCGTCGTTGGATCGCGGAAGAAGAGTGCATCTTCGGATGCGGCATCGTGGGTGGGAAGATCGGGATCGTCTGGCATCGTGGCGAAAAGGTTGACCGCCTCAATTTTTCGGCCCCGGTACGTTCCCTGGATGGGTCGAAATCAGCCGCGCTGTTCGGCTGGCTCCGCTCCATCAGCGTCAACGCGAGAGAACGACGCGTCCGCCGAGGTGGCGACATGCGATCAGCAACCGACGCAATTGCGGAATGTGTCCGCATCCGTTGCCGCCCTTTCCAACCACACTCTCGGCGCAGAATAGCTCGCGCCATTACTAACTATGCCTTCCAAAACCAACGCACCCAAACCGAACCAACCGAAAACTCCCAAACTTCCGGCGGAGACACACCAAACCGTTGAGAAGCTCTCGGATTCGCTAACGACGAATCACGGCGTGCCCATCTCCGACAATCAGAACTCGCTCCGCGCCGGCGTGCGCGGGCCGACTTTGATCGAGGACTTTGTGCTGCGGGAAAAAATCACGCACTTCGATCATGAGCGAATCCCGGAGCGGATCGTGCACGCGCGTGGCTCGGGCGCGCATGGCTATTTTCAAGTTTACGAGTCGCTCCGCGACATCACGAAGGCGACGTTTCTGAACGATCCGAAAGTGAAGACCGAAGTTTTTGTTCGGTTCTCAACCGTCGCGGGTGGCGCTGGCTCTGGCGATCTGCCGCGCGATGTGCGCGGCTTCGCGGTGAAGTTCTACACGAGCGAAGGTAACTACGATCTCGTGGGGAATAACATTCCGGTCTTCTTCATTCAGGACGCGATGAAGTTTCCCGATCTGGTCCATGCGGTGAAAATGGAACCGGACCGCGGTTTCCCGCAGGCGGCTTCTGCGCACGATAACTTTTGGGACTTTGCTTCCCTCAGTCCGGAGACGATGCACATGTTGATGTGGGTGATGTCCGACCGTGCCATTCCCCGCTCGCTGCGGATGATTGAAGGTTTCGGAGTGCATACCTTTCGGCTCATCAACGCGCAGGGCGAAGCACACTTCGTGAAGTTTCACTGGCGTCCGAAGCTCGGCGCACAATCCGTTGTGTGGGATGAAGCAGTGAAGATCAACGGCGCGGACCCGGACTTTCACCGGCGCGATCTTTGGGAGGCGATTGAGAAGGGTGACTTCCCGGAATGGGAACTCGGCCTGCAAGTCTTCGACGAGGCGCAAGCCGCCGCGCTCGACTTCGATGTGCTCGATCCGACGAAGCTCATTCCCGAGGAAATCATCCCGCTCCGCATGGTCGGGAAGATGGTGCTCAATCGGAACGCGGATAACTTCTTCGCGGAGACGGAGCAGGTCGCCTTTCTCCCCACCAACGTGCCGCCCGGTATCGATTTCTCCAACGACCCGCTTTTGCAAGGGCGGCTGCACTCCTATCAGGACACCCAGCTCTCGCGGCTCGGCGGGCCGAACTTCCACCAAATCCCGGTGAACGCACCGCGCTGCCCATTTCATAATTTCCAACGCGATGGCCTGCGGCAGATGGAACTGCCGAAGGGCCGCGTGAACTACGAGCCGAACTCCTTCGACGGCGGCGCGCCGCGGGAAAATCCAACGCGCGGCTTCACCAGTTTCCCCGAGGAGATCAACGACACGAAAATCCGCAAACGCTCGGAAACCTTCGCCGATCACTATTCACAGGCCCGGATGTTCTTCCGCTCAATGACCCCGCCGGAACAAATGCACATCGTCAGCGCGTTCGCTTTTGAACTCGCGAAGGTGGAGACGAAAGCCATCCGCACGCGAATGCTCGGGCATCTCGCCCTGATCGACGACGACCTCCATGCCCAAGTGGAAGACGCACTCGGGATGAAGGGTCAGGCCGACGCAATCACGCCCGCCGTCGCGCCACGCGATCTCACACCGTCGCCCGCGCTGAGCATCCTCGCCAAGGCACCGTCGACTTTGAAAGGCCGCAAGATTGGCGTGTTACTGACCGATGGCTTCGACGCGGCGCTGCTCGCCGCGCTCCGCGCCAGTGCGAAGGCCGAGAAGGCTGTCCTCTTCGTCGTCGCGCCGAAAGTCGGCGGAGTAACGGATTCCGCGGGCACGCTCGTCGAAGCGGACGGCGCGCTGAGCGGGTCGCCCTCGATCTTTTTCGATACGGTCGCAATCCTCGCCAGCGAGGCCGGCGCGGAGGACCTCGTGACGCAAGCTGCGGCGATTGACTGGACGGCTAACGCGTTCGCGCATCTCAAAGTCATCGCCCACACGGCCGCTGCGCAACCACTTCTCGACAAGGGCAACGTGGTTCCCGACGCCGGGGTCGTCGGGCTCACGAATGCGAAGAGCGTCGGGGCATTCATCAAGACCGCGAAACAAGGCCGCATCTGGGACCGCGAACCATCGCTGCGCCGCCCGGGTTAGCGATTAACACGGCTGGCGACCTGAGGAGGCACGATCTTTGGACCCATGTCCGATCCACGCAACGTTGCCCACGATAAGAAAGCCCTTCAGGAGAAAAAGCATCACGGCGAAGACCCAGCCGAGGGTGCCGTGTCCGAGACGGTGCAACCTGGGAAAAAGCCCGGGATGCAGCATCCGCACGAGCACGAAGATCCCGCTACCGAGCGCGCGGAAGCTGAGGCCCAAGAGGCCGAAGCCGTGCGGCAGTCCGTCGCGGCACATGCGGAAAAGACGAACGTTCACAAACATCCGTAGTCGCGGGCGCGCGGAGCCATTCTCCAACTACCGCCGGCAGGTCATCGCGGATGGGAATGAGGTGATTGTCATTTCCTGACGTCGGTTGCCTCGCGTTCGGTGTGGGCCACGCCATGGGTGTTGCCGCTGGGCGAGGGCTACCCGCCGCTCTTGATGTAGCTGTAACCGTCCTCCTGTTTGCGAATCACTTCGCTCACGCCGGAATCGACCGTAGTGACGAGCTCGATGAGGTCCTTCTTTTCCAGCTTCTCGCGCTTCATCGTGTTTTCGCAGGCGGCGAAGATGACGCCGTCGGCGTGGAGTTTTGCGAGCGCGGCTTTCAGCTCCGCATTTTCGGCGGAAGTTTTCACGAGCAGCATCCCGACGCCTTTGCCGTGGGTGACCACTTCGATCTTGGTTTTCGCCCCGAGCGACTTGCGCACGTTCTCGACGTTGCGCAGCGCGCCCTGCCATTTCTCGGCGCCGTCCATGGCGACTTCGAAGACGACCTTGTGCGCTTTTTCGGCGGATGGTTTTTCGCTTTCAGCGGTCATGGCAGTGAGCGGGAGCAGGATGAGCGCGGCGAGCGCGAGAGTTTGGAGCATGGTTTTCATAAGGAGTGGGTCGCGCGTGCTCAGCGGATGAGGACCTCGATGGGCAACCAGTGGTGGATGAGGTAACTGCCGCGATCGTCGTGGTGTTCGGCGGGTTGCGTGCGCCCCTCGGAATCGGTGGCCCGGGCCATGAGCGTGGCTTTTCCGGGCTGCGTCGGGACGGGCCAATCGTATTCCCACAGTCGCCACGCGTTGCGGATGGATTTTCCAAGGAGGCGCGCGTCGTTCCATGTTTTCCCGGCGTCTGTGCTCACTTCGACCCGCGCGATCTCGGCCCCGCTCGTCCACGACGCACCAAGCACCCGATAGCTCTGACCCGCGCGCACGGCCTCGGCGAATTCGGGACGCGCAATCTGGGATTTAACTCGTCCGGCGGTGATCGGCACGAGCGTCGGCGCGCTCGAACCGCGCTCCCAATACGCGTAATCGATCGACTGGAAATACCCGCTGTAGGGCTGCGCGGTCGCGACGATCTTCGTGAGCCACTTCACCGCGGCCATGCCATACCATCCGGGCACCACGGCGCGCAGTGGGAAGCCATGCGCCGCGGGGAGGTCTTCGCCGTTGAGTTGAAAGGCGAGGAGCACATCGTCGTTGGCCTTGGCCAGTGGCAGGCTGCGCGAGTAGTGAATCTTTCCCGCAGGGCGCGGCGGTTCCTTGATGCTGCCTTGATCGGCGCCTTCGAGAATCAGCTCGCGCGCGGCCTTTCGCACTCCGGTCTTCTCAAGCACCCTGGCGAGCGGCACACCGGTCCATTCCGCGTTGCCGACCGCGCCGCCTTCCCACTGCGCCCCGTCGCGCTGCGGCTCGAGAAACGTCCGGCCATTGCCTGCGCATTCCATCACGGTGGTGATCGTGCGCGTCTCCATCCCGCGGAGGTCCTCGTAACTCAGTTCCAACGGATGCTCCACCTCGCCTTCGACACTCAGCCGCCACGACTTCACGTCGATGTCGGGGATGGGAAAGTGACAGCGCACATAGAATCGCTCGACCGGCGTGACAAAGGAGCTGAGCGACCCAAATGGCATCTCCAAGTTCAAAGGCTCCTTTTCCCGGACGATCATCCCTCCGGAGTAACGGCTGGACCGCAGCTCGCTTCGAGGATCGCCAGATTTCATGGCGCGAATCAGCGCGTGGTGAAGCGCTCGAGGAGGAAGAGGACGCCGATGAGCAGCACGGCAAACAGCGGCACAAAGACGCCGCGCGGGGTGTGCAGCAAGTCGGGGAGCATGAGGTTCCCTTTGTCGCCCCACTTTTCGATCGTGGCTTTGATGCCGGCGGAAAATTCCGCGTAGAGATAGGAGCCAAGGAACAGGCCGGTCATGGCGAACAGCGCGTCCCAATTCCCCTGGCCGAGCGCGGCGGCGGCGGTGCCTGGGCAGTAGCCGAGCAGTGCGAAACCGGCGCCGAAAACGAGGCCGCCGATGATGTTCGAGGCCAGGTGTGTGGGCTTGATGTGGAGGTTCACTTTCGCCCGCCAGTGGAGCGCGAAGATGCCGACCATGCCGACGACGATCGCGGTGAGCATGACTTTCGCGACGGTGAAATCCTGGAGCAGGAGCTGGCCGATGAGGATGTGGAATTTTCCAACGCCGCCTTTTTGCAGGAGGAATCCGAAGGCCAGGCCGAAGACGATAGCGCCGATGAGTTTCGCCGCGGGCGGTGCGGAGGGTGGCTCCGGGACGGTGGATTTTTTGACGGATTTGCCGGGGTCGATCGTGGAGTTCATCGCGCGTAGAGGGGCATGGCGACGGCGATGCCGCCGACGAAGAAGCAGATCACGGCGATCCACGACGCGACATTGAGCTGGAGCGTGCCGCTGATGCCGTGGCCGCTGGTGCAGCCGCCGGCGAGGCGTGCGCCGAAGGCCATGAGCACGCCGCCGCCGACGGCGAAGAGCGCGCGCAAGCCGAGCGTGCCTTCGCCGAAGCGCGCCTCCCACATCGGTGGCAGCCAGCGTCCGGTGAACTCACCGCCAGTGTACGCGGCGATGAATCCGCCGACGATCGTGGCGAGCACGAAGACGAGTTCCCAATTCACGGCGGGCGGCTCGGTCTTGTAGTAGTCGAGCGACTCGGTGTGTTTGCGCGCGAAGATTTTCCCGATCATGCCGGCGAGCGTGGCGTAGGCGGACGACGCGCCGATCGACGTGTCCGCAAAATAGAACGTGAGCCACGACAGCACGCCGATGCCGGCGCCGACAAGGTAAGGCGACCACGCCGGGCCGTCGTAGCTCGTGGCATTGACGGCCAAATCCGCGGCCTGCGCCAGCGAAGGCAAGAGCAGCAAGGCGAGGAACAGCGCGCGTTTCATTGGCCGTTGCCTCCTTCGATCGGAAACTTCGCTTTCTTCCACGCCTGCCAGCTTCCCGGCACGTTGCACACGCACTTGAATTCCTCCTGTTTCAAAATGCTCGTGCCGATGCTCGCGCGATAACCGCTGTCGCAATACACCGCCGTCGGCTTCGTGCGATCCAGCTCGCCGATCTTCTCGCGGAGCTCCGGCAGGAAGACGTGACGCGCACCAGGGATGTGTCCCTTTTTCCATTCGGTCGGCGCGCGCACGTCGATGATTTGCAACGCGGCGCCGGCGTCTTTCACCTCGTGAACAGTCATCTGCCCGACTTCCTCCAACTCAAAGCCCGCGTTGTCCCACGCCTTCATCCCGCCGACGAGATAGCCCGCAAACTCGGTGTAGCCGGTGCGCAAAAACAGCTTCACGATTTCGTCAATCTGGCTGTCCTTGTCGATCACGAGCAGGATGGGTTCATCGGGCTCCAGGAGCCAGCCAGCCCAGATGGAAAGCATGGGTGTGCCGCCGATGCTGAGCGCGCCTTTGATGTGCCCGCCGCCGAAGCCGAGCATCATGCGTGTGTCCACAAGCACGCCGGCTTTCTTTTCCACGGCCTCCTTGAAAACTTTCGCCGGCAGGCCCGGCACGCGCGGCAGATTGCCGAGGATCTTCGGCCCCTTCGCGTTCACCTTTTTCATGCGCGGGTAATACTTCGGCACCGGCGGCGCGCTGCTCAGCGCGTGGTCGCGGAATTTCTCGTAGTCGGAAATCTGGAGGTAGGGATTGAACTTCCGCTCGTAGCCGATGGTGCTCTCGAGCCGGTCGCCGATGTCCGCGCCGCACGGCGAGCCGTGGCCGTGCGCGGGATAAATCATCACGCTGTCCGGCAGCGCGAGGTAGAATTCGCGCAGGGTCTTGAAAAGCTTTTGCGTCAGCTCCTCCGTCTCGCTGGAGCCGAGCAGATCGGGCCGCCCGGCGGAGTTGACGAAGAGCGAGTCGCCCGTGAGCACACCCCACGGCGTATCCGGGTGATCCTTCTCCGCGACGAGATAGCTCACATGCTCCGGCGTGTGCCCGGGAGTGTGGCGCACGGTGACCAGCGTCTTGCCAAACGTGAACTGATCGCCGTCCTCGAGCTTCTCGTGATCGAAGCCATAACGCGCATCGCCATCGTGACTGACAAAGACCTTCGCCGATTGCAGCCGCGCACAAAGCTCCCGCGAGCCGCTGACGAGGTCCGCGTGAATGTGCGTCTCGAAAATATGCGTGATCGAGACTTTCTTCTCCCGCGCCAGCTCGACGTATTTCTCCACATCCGGCGTCGGATCAAAGACCGCCGCCACGCCGTCGCTGTCATCGCCGAGGAGATAAGATAACTCGGCGATGCCTTCGGTTTGGATGCGTTCAAAAACGAGGGACATAAGTAGTAAGTTTGAGGATTAAGGAGTGGAATCGAGATGCTTGGGATGAACGCGTTCCAGGATCGAGAGGGCGATGGCGATGACGACCGCGAGCCCGCCGGCCCACAGCCACGGCGAAGTGCCGGTGAATTGCGGCAGCGTCACTTTCCCGAAATCGGCCATCGAATTGATCATCGGCTGCAACGCCGGGAAGGCCGCGACGTAAATGCCCGCGCCCACAAACATCCCGAGCACGCCGACCATGGCATCGCGCCGGCCTTCGCCGCACGCCGCCACGCTCGTGCCAGGACATAGCCCGAAGACCGCGAGTCCCGCGCCGAAAAGCACTCCACCGACGATGACTCGCGCCAGCGATGCGGTCTGAATGTGAATCTCCGCCGCACCCATCGCGACGAGCGCATGAACACCGAGGGTCCCCACCGCAATGGCCGTCGCCATGATTTTTACGACGGTGAAATCCTTGAGCAGAAACTGTCCGATGATCTTCTGGAACTTTGCGACCTGCCCCTTCTGCAACAGCACGCCGAAGACCATGCCCGTCACCAATCCGAAGACGAGTTTGAGCGGATCATCAAACATGGCGCTGGCCCTCCTTTCCATAAATCAAGAACGCCACCGCGATCCCCACCAGCCCCATCACCGGCGCAAAAATCCAACTCGACAGCGCGAGCTGCAAAATCCCACTGATCGCATGTCCGCTTGTGCACCCCTGCGCGATGCGCGCCCCGAGCATCATCACCAGCCCGCCGAAAAACGCTCCCGCGTAGCGCACCCCTGGCGAATCGCCGAAGCGCCACCGCCAAAGCGGCGGCACCTTTTCCTCCGGCGCGCGATCGCCTGACATCTTCGAGCTGAGATACGCGCCGACGAAAACGCCGGCCACGAGCATCCATTCCCAATCAATCTTCGGCGCCTTGTTGTCCTTCGCCTTCGACTCGAGATACGGCTGCGTCACTTGTGGCGCCGCCGCCTTCTCCGTGAGTGCGGCGCTATATTCAAACGCCGTGGTGATCCCGATCGGCTTATCGACCGTCGCAAATGTCAGCCAACTCAACACACCGATCCCCGCACCGACCAGATACGGCGACCAGGCTTTCATGCGCAGCGGATTCATAATGCGGGCGCTTGGTTGAGGGCTTGTTTTAGTATTCGCGCGCGCTGACCCCGCGGTCGGCACCATGCGCTCTCGCAGAGACGCCGACTCCGTGCTGATCGTGATGACCGACGGTCGCGCGCGCCGCGCAGCCGGTTTGGATGGCGATGATGGTTCCGGCAACGAGGAGAATCAGGATGGTTTTCATGGTGCCCTTTGCATCGTCCGGATGATTCTGGTCGCGTGTATCAAGATGCTCATCGCTAATATTCACGCCAACACCGCGCGCTCCCTGCGCACGCTGTTCAGGCGCTTCCGCTTCGCGCTGCTCACACCGGCGACGTCGCCACATTATGAGTGCTCGTCAGCAATACCGCCTGCTCGACGCACCATTGGAGCGGGTTAATGAAATAAGCGCAGCCAATTAACCAAAGCCGAAATGAATATGGTGAATCACAAGTCGAAGTCCCCATCCGCCGCGACTCCTCGCGGCATTCTAAAATCGCCGACCGGGATTGCCGGGCTCGATGAAATCACCGGCGGCGGGTTGCCGACCGGCCGGCCCACGCTCGTCTGCGGCAGCGCGGGGTGCGGGAAGACAATGCTGGCGACCGAGTTCCTCGTGCGGGGCGCGATGGAGTTTGGGGAGCCGGGCGTGTTCATGATGTTTGAGGAGAATGCCGAGGAGCTGACGGCGAACGTGCGCTCGCTGAACTTCGATCTCACCAAGCTCGTCGCGCGGAAAAAGATCGTGCTCGATCACGTGCACATCGAGCGCAGCGAGATCGAGGAGACGGGCGAGTATGATCTGGAAGGACTCTTCATCCGGCTGGGACACGCGATTGATTCCATCGGCGCGAAACGGGTGGTGCTCGATACCGTGGAGGCGCTCTTCGCGGGACTGCCGAATCACGCCATCCTGCGCGCGGAGCTGCGGCGACTTTTCCGCCGGCTGAAAGATCGCGGCATGACCGCGGTCATCACCGGTGAACGCGGGGAGCATTCCATGACGCGCTACGGCTTGGAGGAATACGTCGCCGATTGCGTCATCATGCTGGACCAGCGGATGCGCGACCAGGTTTCCACGCGGCGGCTGCGGGTGGTGAAATATCGCGGCACCGCGCACGGCACGAATGAATACCCCTTCCTCATCGGAGCGAATGGCCTCTCGGTGCTGCCGATCACGTCGCTCCAGCTCGACCACCAGGCCTCGCCCGAGCGCGCGCCGACAGGCATCCCGAAGCTCGACGCGATGCTCGGTGGGAAGGGATTTTACCGAGCGAGCAGCGTGCTCGTCTCCGGTTCGCCGGGCACGGGGAAGAGCAGCATCGGGGCGCAGTTTGCCGACGCAGCGTGCCGGCGCGGGGAGCGGGCGCTGATTTTCGCCTACGAGGAATCGCCCGCGCAAATGCTGCGCAACATGGCCTCCATCGGGCTCCGCCTCCAGCCCTGGGTGAAAAAGGGCCTGCTGCAAATCCACTCCTCACGCCCGACCATGCATGGGCTGGAGCAGCATCTGGTGATGATCCACGACACGGTGCGCGCGTTTCAGCCGCGTGTGGTCGTCATCGACCCGATCAGCAATCTCACCATCGACGGCAACGAGACCGAGGTGAAGCCGACGCTGATGCGGCTCATCGACATACTCAAGTCGCGGCAGATCACCTCGCTTTTCACCAGCCTCACCAGTGGCATTGCTGCGCTGGAAGATTCGGGAGTCGGCGTCTCCTCGCTCATGGATTCGTGGCTGCTGCTGCGCAATGTGGAGTTCAACGGTGAACGCAATCGCACGCTCCAGGTGCTGAAGTCGCGCGGCATGGCGCACTCGAATCAGGTGCGGGAGTTCATCCTCACGGACCGCGGCATCGATCTGGTCGAGGCCTATCTCGGCGCGGATCGCGTGCTCACCGGCACGGCGCGGGTGGCGCAGGAGACGCAGGAGCGCGCGGCGGCCGGGTTGCGGCGGGAAAATCATGCGCGTCAGCTCCGGCAGCTCGCGACCAAGCGCAAATCAATCACCGCTCAGATCGCCGCGCTCCAAGCCGAAGCGGAAGCCGAGGAGGCGGAAGTGAACTTTGCCATCGCGCAGGAGAATCTCGACGTCGCGGCGGCGCAGCAAAACATCGGGGCCATGACATGCCTGCGCGGCGGGTCCGCTCCCTCCACCAACGACAAGAAAGGAAGAGCATGAAGACCGCGCCCAGGAAAATGAAGCCGTCGAGCACGCCGGCCAAACCCGCCTTTGAGCTCCGGCTCTACGTCGCCGGCCAGACGGTGAAGTCCGTCGCGGCGCTCGCGAATCTCAAGCGCATCTGCGAGACGCATCTCGTGGGTCAGTATGGCATCGAGGTCATCGACTTGATGAAGACTCCACAACTCGCTGCGGGCGATCAGATCCTCGCGGTGCCCACCCTCGTCCGGCGCGTGCCCGCGCCGATCCGGAAAATCATCGGCGACCTTTCCAATGAAGAGCGCGTGCTCGTCGGCCTCGATATCCAGCCCGTGCAAAAGTAATCCCCATGCGGAAAAAAAGCTCAGCCGCGGAAGACAGCGTCAGCGCCTTTGAAAAGGCCGCTGCCTCCGCGAGCGCGAGCGCCCGCTACGTCCTGCGGCTCTACGTCACCGGCACCACGCCGCACTCCACACGCGCCATCGTGAACATCCGCAAAATCTGCGAGCAACACCTCGAAGGGCGCTACGACCTGAAGATCGTGGACATCGCGCGGCACCCCACGCTGGCCGAGGGCGAGCAAATCATCGCCGCGCCCACCCTCATCAAAAAGCTGCCGCTGCCGCTGCGGCGCTTCATCGGCGACCTCTCGCAGACCGAGCGCATCCTGCTCGGCCTGGATCTGCGCGAGGCCGCGGAAACGGAGACGCCGGTCGCCTGATGCCCGCACCCCGTATGGCCAGGTCTTTGCCCAAAACCGAAACGATCCTCGCGGAAAACGCCGACCTGCGCGCGCGGTTGGACGAGGCCGAGGAAGCGCTGAACGCGATTCGCACCGGCGCGGTCGATGCACTCGTCGTCGAAAGCGCCGGTGGGCCGCAGCTCTTCACCCTGCAAGGCTTGGACGCGGAATCGAATCGGCTGCGCGGCGAATGGCTGAACCAGGTCAGCGATGCCGTCATCGTCGTGGATGACGAGCAGCGCGTCACTTTCCTGAACGCCGCCGCCGAGCGGCAATACGGGGTCGTCGCCGCGGAGGTTCTCGGGCTGCGGGCCGCGGACATTTACCAGACCCGCTGGCCCGACGCGCACGCGCAGTCCGCGGCGGAGAGCGCGCTGCGCGAGACCGGCGAGTGGCGCGGCGAAACGATTCACGTCACCCGCGACGGACGTGAGCTGCACGTCGAGTCCACGGTGAGCCGACTGCACGGCGGCGATGGGAATCACCCCGGCCTGCTCGCCGTCATCCGCGATGTCACCGCGCGCGCCCGGGCCGAGCGCGCTTTGCGCGAAGCGAAGGAGGCGGCCGAGGATGCCAATCGGAGCAAGGACCGTTTCCTCGCCGTGCTCAGCCACGAACTCCGCACGCCGCTCACGCCCGTGCTCATGACGGTGAGTGCGCTGGAGCACGATCCCACGGTGCCCGCCGAGGTGCGCGCGGATTTGACGATGATCAAACGCAACGTCGAACTGGAAACGAAACTCATCGACGACCTGCTCGATGTGAGTCGCATCGCCAGCGGCAAACTCGTCCTCGAACTCGCCCCGGTCGATCTCAACGAAGCCGTGCGGCGCGTCTGCGACAATTGCCAGGCCCAGGCGCGCGAGCGCGGCGTGCGGCTCGCCATCACCCTCGATGAAAGGACGGGCACTATCGCCGCCGATGGCGGGCGACTCCAGCAGGTGCTTTGGAATCTGCTGCGCAACTCGATGAAATTCACGCCGGAAGGAGGGAGCATCTCCGTGCGCACCGCGCGGCGCGGAGCCGATCGCTGCGAAGTCCGGGTGCGCGACAATGGCATCGGCATCGCCCCCGAAGCGCTCCCGCTGATCTTCGAGATCTTCGAGCAAGGCGCGGCCAGCGTCACGCGCCAGTTTGGCGGACTGGGTCTGGGCCTGGCGATTTGCAAGGCGCTGATGGAAGCCCACGGCGGCTCGATCCGTGCCGAGAGCCCGGGCGTGGGGCAGGGCGCGACCTTCATCCTCGAGTTCCCCGCACGCTCCGCCGCGCTCGTCGCCGCCACCCCGGACACCGCCGCCGCCTCGGCCCCGGGACGCGCGCCCATCCGCGTGCTGCTCGTCGAAGATCACGTCGATACCGCGCGCACGCTCGAACGCCTCCTGCGCCGCGCCGGTTTCGCCGTGACCCACGCCCCCAACGTCGCCAACGGTATCGCCGCCGCCGAGCAGGGAACCTTCGACGTTATCGTGAGCGACCTCGGCCTCCCCGACGGCACCGGCTGCGAACTCATGGAACGCGTGCGCGCCACCCGCCCCGTGCCCGGCATTGCGATGAGCGGCTACGGCATGCCCGAAGACACCCGCCGCACCCGCGCAGCCGGATTCAGCGAGCACCTGGTGAAACCGGTGGAAGTCCCGCACCTGCTCGCCGCCATCGCCCGCGTCGTGGAAATGCGGGCGTAAAGTCGCTACGCGCGATTTCGGCCAACCACTCGGGGCGAATTGTCCGATGTGTGGGTATGACCATCCGCTCCATCGCCAAATTCCTCGGCTGGTCCGCGCTGCTCGTCGCGATCGCGGAGGGCGCGGCGATCTACTCTGGCGCGCGGGTGTTGGAGAAGTATGAGGCGCGGGCGCGGGAGTTCGATCTCGCGCAGATCGACGCTTTCCCCCAGCGCTCCGTGATGCTCGATCAACGCGGTGATGTTTACAGCCATCTCCATGGCGAAAATCGCTTCGTGATTCCGTTCGAGAAAGTCGCGCCTTCATTCATCCAGGCATTGCTCGCGCGGGAGGATGCGCGGTTTTGGGAACACGGCGGCGTGGATTTCGCGGGCATCGCGCGCGCGGCATTCACGAATGCGCGCCACTCGGAGGTGCGGCAGGGCGCGAGCACGATCACCCAGCAACTCGCGCGCAATACCTTCGCGCTGTCCGGTCGCACGTTTGATCGCAAGGCACTCGAGGCGGTGCTCGCGCGGCGCATCGAGCAGAGCTTTTCGAAGCAGCAGATCCTCACGGCTTACGTGAACCGAATTTATTTCGGCGAGGGTTACTACGGCGTCGAGGCCGCGGCCCGCGGTTACTTTGGGAAAAGCGCGGACGCCCTCTCGGTGCCGGAGAGCGCAACACTGGCCGCGCTGATTTGCAGCCCGAATCGACTCGGCCCGCGCAAAAATCCCGCCGCCGCGGAGACGGAGCGCGATGCGGTGATCGCGCGGATGGCCGAGTTGGCATGGATTTCCGACGAAGACGCCGCCGCCGCACGCGCGACACCACTGCGAGCGCTGGCAAAAGATCCGTTGGTGATTCGGGCCGATCATGTGGTGGACGCGGTGCAGCGCGAGCTGGTGGGCTTTTTGAAAGAGGAAATCATCGCCGCGGGCGGGCTGCGTATTCACACCACGATCGACGTCGCGCTTCAGCGCGAGGCAGAGGCCGCGATGGAGCGGCAGCTCGCGGCGCTCGAGTCGGCGAAAAAATACCCGCATCCGCGCAAGGCCGACTTTTCTCCCGCGACCAGCGCGACCGGCGAGGAGAAGCCGACCGATTATTTGCAGGCGGCGATCGTGGCGATGGACAATCGCACCGGCGGCATCAAGGCCATCGTCGGCGGACGCGATTTTTCCGAGAGCCACTATCCGCGCGCGACGCTGTCGAAGCGGCAGGTCGGCTCGACGTTCAAGCCGTTCGTTTACGCCACCGCGTTCGAGCGCGGGTTGCTGCCGTGCTCACTCATCGACGACTCTGCGATCGATCCCGACGCGTTCCGGCCCGTCTCGGCGAACTGGTCGCCGCGCAATTCCGACGGGCAATATCTCGGCTATCAGCGCGCGGATTTCGGCCTGATCAAATCGCGCAACACCATGGCCGTGCGCGTCGGGCAATGGGTCGGGCTGCCCACCGTGCGGCGCGTGGCCGACGCGCTGCACATCGGCGAGACGATCCAGGACTACCCCGTGACCTACCTCGGCGCGTTCGAGACCACGCTGCGCGACCTCACGGCGGCTTATACCGTTTTCCCGAATCACGGCGTGTGGCAGGCGCCGCATCTCATCCAGCGGATCGACGACGCGCAGGGTCGCACGCTTTACTCCGCGCCCGCGACCGCGCGCCGCGTCTTCACGCAGGAGCGCGCGTGGATGACTTCGCAAATCCTCCAGCAAGTGATGCAAACCGGCACCGCCGCGAAGGCTGCGTCGCTCGGCTGGAAAGGTCCCGCCGGCGGGAAGACGGGGACCACGGATGATTTCCGCGACGCATGGTTCGTGGGCTACACCGGTTCGCTCACTTGCGGCGTGTGGGTGGGCATGGATCGCCCGCAGACGATCATGGAAAAAGGCTACGGCGCCACGCTCGCGCTGCCGATCTGGATCGACGTGATGAAGGGCGCGCCGCCCGCCGATTATCCCGCGGAAAAACTCGCGCCGCCCGTGCCGATGGCGCGCGTCCACATTTGCCGCCAGTCAGGACTCCAAGCCACGAGCGAATGCGACGCGCTGCGCACCGCGAGCGACGAACTGCTCCCGGCCACACGTTGCCCCGGCCGCACGTGCCACCTTCATCCATCGCTCATGGCCAGCACCACGTCCGACGGCCCGATGCTGCGCTACACCAAGGAAGGCATTCCGGTCGCCCGCGCCGAGGCCGTGCGTCGCCCGCAGCTCGTGGACGCGCGCGCGACCACGCCCGGCGGCATCTCCTTCGAGCGCACCTCGCGCGGCCTCCGTTTTTGGACCACCGCGCGTTAGCCCGCATCACTTTCCACTCCACCCACCATGGCCCTCTCACTCGCTCCCGCTCATCTCCACCGCTATCGCGATGTCGTCGCGCTCCTCGTGAAATACGGGCAGGGCGATTTGGTGAAGGACGCGCCGGTCGTCGATGATCCGCTGCCGCACGCGCCCGCCCCGCCGGTGCCGCCCGCCGCCGCGGAACTCGCGCGCGACTTGGAAAAACTCGGCCCTACGTTCATCAAGCTCGGTCAGCTCATCTCCACCCGCGCGGACCTCATCCCCGCCTCGTATCTCGAAGCGCTCGCGCGTCTGCAGGACAACGTGGAGCCGTTCTCCTTCAACGAAGTGGAAGCCATCGTCGCCGTGGAAATCGGCGCGCGCATTTCCAAGGCGTTCCAGGAGTTTGATCCCACGCCGCTCGCCGCCGCGTCGCTCGGCCAGGTGCATCGCGCCGTCTTGCGCAGCGGGCAGCCGGTGGTGGTGAAAGTGCAGCGCCCCGGCGTGCGTGAGATCGTCGCCGATGACCTCGACGCGCTCGCGGAAATCGCCGCGGTCCTCGACGCGCACACCGAAGCCGGCCGGCGTTTTGAATTCACCAAGATCGTCGAGGAACTGCGCAAGTCGCTGCTCCGCGAACTCGATTACCGCCAGGAAGCCGCAAATCTGCGCCTGCTCGGCGCGAAACTCGCCGACTTCGAACTGCTCCTCATTCCCGCGCCGATCGACGACTACACCACCGGACGCGTGCTCACGATGGAGGAAGTCTCCGGCAAAAAAATCACCAAACTCAGCGCGCTCGGCCGCCTCGAACTCGACGGCGCCGCGCTCGCCGAAGAGCTGTTCCGCGCCTACCTGCACCAGATCCTCGTGCTCGGCGTCTTCCACGCCGATCCGCATCCGGGCAATGTGTTCATCACCGAGGATCATCGCGTCGCGCTGCTCGATCTCGGCATGGTCGCGCACATCGGCCCGTCGATGCAGGATCATCTGCTCAAGCTCCTCCTCGCCATCGCCGACGGCCAGAGCGATCGCGCCGCGGAGATTGCGGCGAAGATGGGCACGCCGCGCGGCGAGTTCGACGAGATGCAATTTCACCGCCGCATCGCCGACCTCATCGCCCAGCAGCAGAACGCCACCATCGCGCAGATGCAGGTCGGCCGCGTGGTGCTCGAGGTCACGCAAATTTCCGCGGACTGCGGCCTGAGCGTGCCGTCCGAACTCACCATGCTCGGCAAGACGCTGCTCAACCTCGACCTCGTCGGCCGCACCCTCGATCCCAACTTCGACCCCAACGATTCCATCCGCCGCAACGGCGCCGCCATCCTCCAGCAGCGCACCCGACAGAGTTTTTCGCCGAGCAATCTTTTCGCCGCGATGCTCGAGGCGAAGGAACTGATCGAGCGCCTGCCCGGCCGGCTCAACCAATTCCTCGACCTCGTCGCGACGAACAAAGTGCGCGTGCAGGTGGACACCATCGACCCGGATTTCCTCATGACCGGCCTGCAAAAGATCGCGAACCGCATCGCGCTCGGCCTGATCCTCGCCGCGCTCATCGTCGGCGCCGCGATGCTCATGCGCGTCGAGACCACCTTCCGAATCTTCGGCTACCCCGGCTTTGCCATTCTCTTCTTCCTCGCCGCCTCCGCCGGCGGCCTCGCCATGGTCGTGCAAATCCTCCGCAGCGACCGGCCGACGAAAAAGGCTGCGAGGCTGGCGAGTGGCCGGACCTCCTCTGGCTAACCTGGCTATTGAGCAACCCGTCCCATGGGCGCCGGAGCGATCCGAGCGCACGTCTTAATCGCGACTTTCAGCATCTTAGGGAAGCGGCGAGCTGCCCGTTGGCCCGGCACGCAGTGAACCAGATGACGTGAACCCAGACGAACGCCATCTAGCCGCAAAATCGCGTGATCGCCCCGGCAATACGAGCTCCCGGCGAGCGACCGGCTTGTGCTTCCCGCTCCAGCGCGGCGATGGCCTTCATATTTTCCGCAGTCCACCCGTCTACACTCGCGGGCGCCCTCCGGGTATCGGGCAAGGAATGGTTTGTCGATTTTGGCATCACTCAATCCATCGGACACGCCACCCTTTCCGGTCTTTCCCAGCCAGCGGCCACGCGCTAAGGCCCGGACGCATGCACCGGTCCGCGCAGCACCTCCATGAGCACGCGCGCGTATTTCGGCTCGTCCATCATGGCCACCGCGAGGCGCACAAGGGCAATGTCGTAGGTCGGAGCTTCGGCACGCAGCCCGCCGAAGCGGAGTGAGACTGAGCCTGTTGCCTCCGTTTTAATCAACTCGGCCTTACCTTCGTTTTCGAGGTCATGCAGGAGGGATTCAATCGATTCACAGACCGGGTCACGCCCGGCATTTACGGGGGTTTCCATGCGCACAATATCCTCAAAATCTCGCTCCCCGGTCAAAGAAATTTTTTCGCGGGAATGGCAATCCGGCGGGGAAGAAATGGCCTTGCGTCAGTCGCCGTGGTTACCGGTTTCGCGTGGGCTACAGCGTCATCCGCTCGCCGCTCATCGTGAGTGAAACCTTCATGGGCAAACGCACCTTCGTGAGTAATCGCGGATGGTTCGCGCTATCGAACACCACGATCAAATTCGCGAAGCTTTCCGCGTAAAAACGCTGCTGACTCTGTTTTGGTTCCGTCCGGCAGGCGAATTGTGTAGGACTGGCCTGAAATCGAAGATCGTGTCGCGCAGCCCTCAATGAAGTCTTCTGCAGTCTTCACACGTTCACCGGCGTTCTTCAGCTTCAGCCGCAAATGCTTTCCAGCATCGCTGGCGTTGTATTCAGTACCGTTTCGAACGAACCCACCTCCTTTTAGCGACTCCACGGCCTGAAGCAGGTAGTCGATGCGTTTCTCCTCGGTCGCGTCCCGTGCCCAAAGGAGGCTCGGAATCAGTAGCAGCAGGCAGAGATAGCTGAATGACGCTCGCATTAAGGGAACCTATAAATGCTGTTCCAACGGCGTCTGCGCGACCTGCGCGGGCAATTCGTGAGGACGCCCCATTCCCGTATTTTTTCCACTTTCGACCCTCTTGGCTCGCTGCAAGTCGCGCTGAAAAATTCGGCTTTGCTCTCGGGCAAAGCCGGGGTCGAGCGCCGTCAGGTTAGCCTCATTGTTCAGCCGCAGCGACCGAGGATCGAAGTTCGCGGAGCCGACGGACACAAAGAGCCCGTCCACGATCATAAGTTTGGTGTGAACCATCGTCGGCTCGAACTCATAGAGTTCGACCCCTGCTTTCAAAAGCTCCGGCCAACGTTTGCGAGAAGCGCGCCGCACGGCTTTTTGATCAATATGTTCGCCCGGCATCAGAATCTGCACGCTAACACCTCTGCGCGCCGCCGCGCTTAATGCATCCATCAAAGCGCGATCGGGAATAAAGTAGGGCGTCTCGATCATCACCGACTTCCGGGCGCCAGCGATTGCGAGATGATACATCAACTCAACGGCCGAGCGACCGGGCCGCGGAGAGCTAAAAAATACTTTCGCCAGTGTCGATCCCGCGGGAGTCGTGGCCGGATAATATGCGCCGCCTTGCAGCACCTCGTGGTGGGTATCAAGCCAGTCATCATTAAATGCCCCCTGCATTTGGGCCACCACCGGACCTTC
>JANPHH010000353.1:0-10187 GCA_031424375.1 Chthoniobacter sp.
ACTTAAAGCGATCGCCATCTACCGCGACGGCTCGAAGCGCAGCGCGCCGCTCAACGTTAAAAAGACCAAGGACATGGGCGGCAACGCCGAGGCTGCGACCGAAAGTCCGATCGCCGATTTCGATGCCGTGTTGAACGACAAGAAAGCGCTCGAAGGTCGCCTCGTGGATCTCGAAACCGAAATCTCCGAGCTGCGGAAGAAGGTCGGCGAACCCGTCCGCCGCCGCATGCCCGAGACGCGCGTCGCCATCAACCACAAGTTCGAGATCGCCGGCCACAAATGATATCTAACTGTAGGTATGTTTGAAGATGGCCAGCCCGGGGAACTCTTCATCCAGATGAACAAGGAAGGCAGCACCATCGGCGGCCTGATGGACACCGTGGCCACGCTGACCTCGATCGCCCTGCAATACGGCGTGCCGCTCGAGAGCTTGGTGAAAAAGTTCGCCTATCAGCGCTTCGAGCCGTCCGGATTCACCCGCAACCCGGACATCCGCAACGCCACCTCGATCACCGACTACATCTTCCGCTGGCTCGGCTGCCAGTTCATCAAAGGCTACAAGGAAGCAACGTCGCCGAACCGCGGGCAGGTCGATCTGCCGATGAAGGAACTCGCCGCGATCGACAAGGCCGCGATCAACCGCCCGGTCACCGATCTCCAGCGCGAAGTGCCGAGCATTATCGACGTGATCTCGCACAAAAACGGCAGCGAAGGGCTGCCGCACGTCGGCGGTGCGCCCGAGACGCACGCTGGCCGAGTGCAGGCAGCCATCGGCAACATGTTCATGGACATCACCTGCTCGAACTGTGGCTCGAGCAAAGTCATTCGCGCTGGCGCCTGCGGCTGCTGCACCGAGTGCGGCACCAGCCAGGGCTGCAGCTAGTTCTCACGCAAACTCCAATGAGCGAACCCACCACCAAAGATCCCAGCCCGCGCGATAAAGGCACGGGCCCGATCCTCGCGGACTGAGGAAACTGCGGGCACCAACCGCCCCAACCAACGAAACCCGGCCGTCGGACTGAAA
Organism: Chthoniobacter sp.; assembly: GCA_031424375.1. Classification (GTDB taxonomy): domain Bacteria; phylum Verrucomicrobiota; class Verrucomicrobiia; order Chthoniobacterales; family Chthoniobacteraceae; genus Chthoniobacter. The sequence goes on from JANPHH010000353.1 coordinate 1,025, forward strand.
TAGGTTCCGGCGGTCGGGTTTTTTTGGTCTCCTTGGATGCACCGGAAGTCAGAACGAAAGCCACGGACTCACCCGGATAGAAAACGGCCCCCGAGAAAGTTGAGTTCCTTCACCCGTGTTCACCCGTGGCTAGATAGAATCCCGTTACACCCTGTCAAAGAGTTGGCAGCGTTTGTTGCGTCCTTGTTCGGGTCAACTCAGCGCCTCCCTTTAGCTAATCAAGGATGACCACCACCCAGCAGGGAGCACGTAGAAACCCTCGGTCGGCACAGGCGATGAGCTGAAAGTTTTCCAAAATTTTTCTTGCCACACACCGCGTCCTCGAAATATCCATCGCGACGTGAGTGATGGAGGACCAATGGAACCCGGTAGAAATGCAAGGCGTGGAATGACGTCAGCGTTGGCAGTGGACTTTGGAAATCTGAGCACTCGCTCCGAATCGGGCATGAACTTGTCGCGGCGTGAGAAGTCACGCAACGCGTAGAGGCGAAACGCTCCGCGCGCTCGGATCGCAGACTCCACGGCGTAAGCCTCCTGGGGTGGAAGGGGCATCAACAAAGAAAGGTTAGGACAACATGAAAAGAAAACTCGGCGCTACGTGCGCCCTTTGGGTAGCCGTGCTCGTGGGAGCGCATGCCGCCCCCCCGGCGAACGATAACTTCGCCAACGCAACGGCCATCACTGGCCCCAGCGGTTCCGCGAGCGGAACCAACGCGGAATCAACCACCGAATCGGGCGAACCGGCGTCATCGCGGGGCAGGACGGTTTGGTTTAACTGGGTCGCACCCTCGTCGGGGACCTTGACATTCGACACCATCGGCTCCGGATTCGATACCTATCTCGGGATCTATACCGGGACCGCTGTCAATTCACTGAGCCTCACCGGCCAAGATGACGACGGGGGCGGAAATGGAACAAGTAGAGTTACCTTCTCGGCGACAAGTGGAGCCACCTACCGAGTCCAGGTTTCCGGCTTCGGCGGCGACATTGGTAGCTACCTTTTGAATTGGGCGAAACTCACGAATGCCGGCAACTTGAGCCTGAGCGGCCCATCGAACGTTCAGGAAACGGCGGGTCAGGTGACCTATACCGTGAATCGCACCGGCGGCAGCGAAGGTGCGGTGGGGGTAACCTACGCGACCAGCGGAGGAACGGCGACCGGTGGAACCGATTTCCAAGAGTCCACAGGACTCATCTCGTTTGCCGATGGCGACACGGCGCCCAAGAGCTTCTCCGTCACCATCACAGATGATCAGGCCGTGGAAGGTGGCGAAAACTTCTCCATCGCGCTGTCGAACCCCACTGGCGGGGCGGTCATCTCGTCGGGGAATCGCTCCGTCACAATCACCGACGACGATCGTCCGGCGAATGACAACTTTGCCAACGCGACGGCGATCGGCAGCGCGAATGGAAACGCGACGGGGACGACTCTCCAGTCGACTAGTGAGGCCGGAGAATCCCCGAGTTTCTATTCGAAGTCAGTTTGGTTCAATTGGACGGCGCCTGCGACTGGCGTTTTCCGATTCGATTCCACGACTTCCACGGTCTTTGCGAATCTCGATGTCTATCTAGGTGCCTCAATTGACTCATTGATCCCGATCGGCAACTCCGGCCCTGACATCCAGTTTACGGCCACCGCTGGTGCGACCTACCGCATCCGGGTTGCCAGTTCCGCCGGGAATTCCGGTGCAGTTGCTTTGACATGGACCAGGCCGCCTACGCCGGGGAACTTCTCTTTGATCGGACCGGCGGTGGTGGGAGAAGACGCTGGCGCGGTGACTTACACGGTGAACCGCGTGGGTGGTAGCGAAGGAGCGGTCGCGGTCAATTACGGCACCTTCAACTCGACGGCAACGAGTGGTGCAGACTTCGACTCGTCGTCTGGCACGCTGAACTTTGCAGCGGGCGAAACAACGCAGACGTTCTCGGTCACGATCAAGACTGACAGTCTCGTGGAAGGGGATGAAGATCTCGCCGTCATCCTCTCAGTGCCGACGAACGGAGCGGGCCTTCAAAACGCCTTCCTTTCGGTCGTCATCAAGGACGCCAACCACCCGGTCAATGACAACTTCGCGAGCGCCGAAGCGATCACCGGGGCGAGCGGCTCAGTCACGGGATCGCTCCTCAGCGGCACGAGCGAAACCGGGGAACCGGTCGGCGGCAGGACGATCTGGTATCAATGGGTGGCTCCGAGCAGCGGGGCGGCAATTTTCGACGGGGCAGGAAGCACCGCCTCCTTCAGTCTCGCGGTCTACACCGGGACAAGCCTCCAGAATATAACGCTGCTCGCTCAAGACCTGGATAACCTCCCATCGCGCGTTGTCTTTCCAGTCACTGCGAATGGAACCTACTACATCCAACTCATCGAAGGCCGAACGACCGGCGCGGCGAAACTCAATTGGTCGATCTCAGCGTCGGGAGCGTTCGCTTTCACTGCGAACTCTTTCCGGGTGGTCGAAGGAGTGGACGCCAATCTAAACCTCACCGTGCAGCGCATCGGCGGAACTGCCGATGCGGTGACGGTGGGCTACAACATCGTCGCCGACACGGCCATCGCCCCGGAGGATTACACGTTGCCTGCCGGTGCCGCGACCTTGAGCTTCGCCGCGGGCGAGACTTCGAAGGTCATCACCATTCCGATCATCAACGACAGGCTCGATGAAGGATTCGAATCGTTCGAGGTCGAGATCACGTCGGTGACCGGGGGCAGTGCCGTGTTCGGCAATATCTCATTCGCGACTGTCGAAATCACCGACGACGATGACGATCCCGAATTCGACGCTTTCCAAAACGCACAACCGCTGCTCGGCAGCAATGTTTCTGCGCGGTTTGACAGCACCGGAGCGGATTTGGACGCGGGTGAACCTGGGTTCGAGTCTGGCGGTGGGGTGGTCTGGTTCAAATGGACCGCGCCAGAGACCGGTTCGTTGCGTCTGACATTGGGGGAAGTGGAGGACATCAATAACGGAGATATTCCCACGCTCTTCCGCGTCTACACCGGCGCCAGCCTCGCAACGCTCGTGCAAAGCGGCAGTGGGCGCAGCGACGGTGACCCACTGGTTCTGCCGGTAACCCGGGGCGTCAGCTATTATTTCGCCGTCACGGGCGAAGGCTTCGAGGCGGGCGGTGGCGAATTCGATCTAGCGCTGGATCTAACGAACGGCGGCTCGATCTCTGCCAGTGATATTACGGTCAACGAAGCAGCCGGTATCGCCAGCGTGGTGTTCACACGCAACTCGCCGGTGGGCTTCGCAGGCGCTTCGGTTATCGCCGATGGAGGCGATGCGACTCTGGGCGTGGACTACGCGCTCGGGTCGAATGCCTTCGTGGAATTCGAGGATGGCGAGACGCGGAAGGTGCTGACCTTTCAGATCGCGAATGACACGCTGAACGAAGGCGACGAGTTCATCACTCTCACCTTCAACACGTTCGGCAACGTCTTCCCGGAGGAAGTCAACCTGACCGTCATTATCCAGGACGATGATGACGACCCGGCGAACGACCTCTTTGCCAATGCGGTGGTGCTGACTGGAGCGACGGGCAGCGCGAGCGGGACGACCGTGGGCGCCGGATCGGAGACCGGGGAACTTGTGAGCAAGAGCGCGGAGGGTTCCGTTTGGTACCGCTGGACCGCGCCGAACACGGGCGTCGCGACGTTCGTCCTCGCCTCGACGGACTCGGCCGAGGTTCGCGCTTATTCCGGCACGGCACTGCCGTCACTGACGGATATTGCCGTCGGATTCGCGGGCTTTGCAAATCCGGCCAGCCTGCGCTTCGCCGTGACCCAAGGCACGACGTATTACCTCTCGGTGAGCGGTCCGTTTGGCTCACAGCCAGACTTTGGTTTGACCTTCAGCCTCGATTCCAGCGCGAGCCTGCTGGCGATCACGTCGGCAGATGCGGTGAAAGAGAACGCGGGCTCCTTGACGATCACGGTGACTCGGAGCGGCAGCCTCACGGGTGCGGCTTCGGTCGCGTATGCGACGGCGAATGATTCGGCGACCGCCGGGCAGGACTACACGGCCGCAGCGGGCACGCTGAATTTCGCCGCCGGGATTGCGACCCAATCGTTCACCGTCCCGATCCTCAATGATCCGAGTGTGGAAGGGGACGAGACGTTCACCGTTACGCTCTCGAATCCGACTGGAGGCGAGATCGTTTCGAGCTCCGTGGTGCCAGTCGGGATCGCCGATGACGATGACGATCCGGCGAACAATGCCTTCGGCGCAGCGATCGCGCTCACGGCTGCGAGCGGCAGCGTCACCGGCTCGAATGCCGGAGCGGATCTCGAAGCTGGAGAGCCAGTGCATGGGGTCGAGGATCCAGGTGGAGCTTCCGTCTGGTACCGGTGGACGGCACCGGCGTCAGGCGCGGTGACGTTTGACACGCACGGCAGCAATATCAGCACGTTGCTCGCGGCCTATGGCGGGACCACCCTGGGCGTCCTCCAGCAGTTCGCGATCGCCGACGAGAACCTCGTCACGTTCGATGGAACCAGCGAGATCACCTTCCCGGTGATCGCAGGGGCCATTTACCACATCGCGGTCGACGGGCCGGGTGGCGACGCAGGTGACCTCGCCCTGAACTGGAGGCTCCGCATCCCAGGCTCGCTCCAGTTTGCCGCGGATGTGACCGCATCGGAAGGGGCGGCCAGCGCGACGATCACCGTGACCCGCACCGTCGGTGCGGATGGCCCGGCCACAGTCGACTACGCCACCGCGAATGGCTCGGCCACCGCAGGCAGCGATTACACGGCGGTGACCGGCACGCTGACCTTCGACAGCGGCGAAACGTCGAAGACGTTCACCGTGCCGATCCTCGCGGACGCGGCCTTCGAGCAACCGGAGACCGTGCTGCTGACGCTGAGCAATCCGACCGGAGGCGCCAGCCTGGCTTCGCCCACGGCGACGCTCACGATCACGGATAACGATGCCTTCATCCCACTGAAGTCCGGCTACACCGGACTGATCCGCGGCCCGAGTGTGGGCAGCGGACTGACCGCCGGACTGACGGTGAACTCGGATGGCAAAGGCGGCTTCAGTGGCAAGCTGCAGCGCGGTGGAAAGAAGTTCTCCTTCAAGGGGACCTTCGATCCCAGCGGCTCGGCGACCGTGACCATCCCAGGCACCCCTCCGCTGACGCTGACATTATCCGTCACGTCCGGGGGTGACGTGCTCGTGGGCACCCTGAGCGATGGCACCGCCACGGCGAATCTCGTCGCTGACCGAAACGTCTTCGACTCCGCCGTGCCGGCCGTGCGCTATGCCGGCACCTACACCCTGCTGATTCCCGGCGACCGCACGGCTGCAGACACGGTGCCGCGAGGCGATGGCTTCGCGACGCTGACCATCAGCCCCGCGGGCCTGGCGAAAGTCGTCGGCTGCCTTGCGGACGGCACTTCGTTCAGCGCCGGCGTGCAGGTCTCGAAGAATGGGGACCTGCCGCTCTTTGTCCCGCTCTACCGTGGCCAGGGCGCGCTGAGCGGAATGCTGACGCTCCGCACCACAGCGGGCACGAGCGATGGCGACGGGCCGCTCGCGTGGTTCAAGCCGGCGATCGCCCGGGATAAAGCGTTCGCTGCCGGATTCAGCCAGGCGAGCACCGGCATGCTGTCGCGCTATGACTTCGGGCGTGGCGAGCGGGTGCTGCCGCAACTCGACACGACGAACGGCACGGCCATCTTCGAGGCGGGCCTGGGAAATCTGCCGCCGGAAGGTATCTCGCAGGTCTTCCACCTCGCCGAGAACAACGCCGCGTCGCTGCCGCTCGGTGCGAGCGTGAAGCTCACGCTGAAGTTCAAGACGAAGACCGGCGCGTTCAGCGGCACCTTCCAGAGCGGGTCGGGCACGCCGGCGCCGTTCAAGGGTGCCTTCTTCCGCGCGCAGGGCTCCGGCGGAGGATACTTCCTCACGCCAGTCAAGGCGGGAGCCGTGCAGAGCGGCTTCGTGGAAATCGCCCCGGCGGAGTAAGCCGGCGCACCAGCCAGTCAGAAGCCCCGGGAGTTCGCTCCCGGGGCTTTCTGTTTTTTTTGGGAATGCTTCCGGCACCCCGTTTCCGCAGCGCTCAATTGCGATCACCGAACTTTGGGCCGCAACCTTCCACCGGGATGCTGGCTTCAGTGGAATGCTTCGCTCTCTCGTTCGTTCTCTCCTCGTCCCCGCGGTCGTTGGCTTTGCTTGGATCGCGGCCGATCCGGACGCAGCCCGCGCCACCGACATCATCACCACGCTCGCCGGCGGCGGAAGTCTCGAAGGTTATTTTCCCGACGAGGCGAATCTGGAACTCGGCACCTCGCAGGGCCTCGCGATTTCCGCGGCGGGCGAAGTCTTCGTGTCCGATAGCAACCATCATCAGGTGCTCAAGATCAATCCCGCGTCGGGTTTGATCACCCTCGTCGCTGGAAACGGCGCAAGAGCTTACAGCGGCGACGGCTCGCCCGCCGCCAGTGCATCGCTGAACGCACCCGCTGGCCTCGCCTTCGACTCGACCGGCAGCCTGCTCATCGTCGACCGGGGAAATTTCGTCGTGCGCCGCGTGGATGTGACCACGGGCATCATCTCCACCGTCGCCGGGACCGGGCTCTTCACCGGCCAGGTCGTGGGGGCGAATCCGGCAGCGCTGATCGGGGAAGGCGGACCGGCGATCGCGGCCACGTTTGGGAATATCGGTGATCTCGCGGTGGATGCGGCCGGTGCGATCTATCTGTGCGACACGGGAAACCAGATCGTGCGCAAATTTACGATCGGCGGGACCATCACCACGATCGCCGGAACGCTCAGCACCGCGGGCTTCGCGGGTGATGGCGTGGCCAATGGAGCGCTTACAACGGTGCAATTTTCCGGTCCCACCGGCATAGCCGTGGACGCTGCGGGCAGCGTCTACATCGCCGACAGCGGCAACCGCCGTGTGCGGAAACTGACGCTCGATGGCACGGTGAATACCGTCGTCGGGAATGGCGCAACCGTTAACGACGGCTACACAGGAGACGGTGGCCTCGCCATCGCTGCGTCGATCGGCACGGTCGGCGGCATGGCGTTTGACGCGACCGGAAAACTTCTCGTCACCTGCGTCGGTGCGGCCGGCATTCGGAAAGTCGACGTCGCCGCGGCCACGCCCACCATCGTGACGATCGCGGGCAACGGCAACGGCGCCAACGGCACCAACCCCAACAACGGAACCGGCGATGTCATCGGCGATCGCGGCCCGGCGACGGGTGCCATGTTGCTCGGACCGCGCGATGTCGCGGTCGATTCGCTGGGAAACATTCTGATTCTCGACGTCACCCACCAGCGCATCCGTTTCGTGGATCAGGCAACCGGCTTCATCGACACCCTCGCCGGCAGCGGCTTGAGTGGTTTCATTGGCGACCGCGGGTCGAAGCAGGGCGGTGTGCTCACGAACCCGGCCGGCGCCGCGTTTGATCTCGCGGGAAATCTCTACGTCGCCGACACGGCGAACCACGCCGTCCGCAAGATCGCGCTCGATGGGAAGATCACCACTTTCGCCGGCAATGGCTTCGCTGGCAGCGGCACGATCACCGGACTCGGCAATGGCGGCCCCGCCGCGCTCGCGTCGCTCAGTTCGCCGCGCGATGTGCTCGTCTTTGGCAATACGCTCTTCATCGCCGATAGCGGCAACAATGCGATCCGCGCCGTGGATCTCAGCACCGGATTGATCCGGAGCTACGTCACGGTGTCCGCGCCGCAGGCGATCATCGCCGACGCCATCGGGCGGATCTACGTCGCCCATGGGAATCTGGTCGACCTCGTGGATGTCTCGGGTGTGCTCGCGTCCTTCGCCGGCAACGCCCCGGTCGATACCGTGCCGAATCCTCTCGGGGACGGCCTGTCGGCGGCGAGTGCAACGCTGAGCGCGCCGAGCGGTCTCGCGTTGAATGTCGCGGGCGAACTCCTCATCGCCGACACCGGTAACAACCGCATCCGCAAAATCGGACCTGCACCTGGCCTCGTCGTCTCGACCGTCGCCGGCGGCGGTGCACCGGTCGCACCCCTGATCGGCGATGGCGGCCCCGCGCTCTCGGCCAGCCTCAATGCGCCCGGTGGCGTGGCCGTCGATGCCACGCGAATCTTGATCGCCGACACCGGCAACCATCGCATCCGCGCCGTCGTCCTCGGCACTGGCACCATCGAGACGATCTGCGGCACGGGCGTCGCGGGCCTCACGGGCGATGGCGACCTTTCCGCCACTGCGTCCGTCAACGCGCCCGGACGCATCTTCTTCAAAGGCCCCAATCTCGTCATCGCCGACGCAGGCAACAACCGCATCCGCCAGATCGTCCCCGCGCTCGATCTCGATCTCAAGACGCTCAGCCTCTCCACCAAACTGAACTTCGCGCTCGACCGACGAACCGGGCAGATCACGCGCGGCCGAGACACCGTGAGCGTCAAAGCCGCGCTCGCGCTTCCCGGCGGGATCAGCGCGGTGAATCTCCCCATTCAGGTGGACATCGTCGAGTTGCACCAGCAGACGCAATTCGATGCGCTCGGCAAACCGCCACGCATCACGAAACCCGCCGTCGGCGTCGTGAGCCCGCTGGGTTTCGTCCAACCGGCACCGCCATTAGCCGTGGCGAGCAAGTTCACGCTCGGCCTCAGGGGAACGTCCGTCCTCGGCGGCAAGCCGACGGCGTTCAGTTACAGCGGCACCGGCACCTTGCGGGAAGAATTCGGACGCATCGGATACACCAACCTGAACACGCCGACGACTGGCATCACCATCCCCGTTCGGGTGAATGTGACGCTCGGTTCCACGACCTTCACCGGGTTGGCTTCCACGACCTACAAGGCGACGCAGGGAAAGGGCGGTTCCGCGGTGACGATCCGGCCACGGTAGGTTCTGTTCACGAATCGCGCAGCGGAGCAATCCACGCTGTAGCGGCGGTCTATGACCGTCGCCAATTTCGCTCGGTGGACGTGGCCTTTGCATTCGTCGCACTCGCTCCGCGCCACCTCCGCCCACGGAAAAGTGCGGCGGGCACAGACCGCCGCTACAAGTGGGGCAGAATTCGTGAACACGCCCTAGTTCTACTTTGTTACTGCTTTTCTTCGCTTCTTGCGGGCAGAGGCGGTGGCGGCGGCGCGGGCGGCGTGGCGTGCCCGCAGCTTGCGCAGGACTTGATCGGGGTCGCGGGTTTTGCGCGGGA
>JANPHH010000354.1:0-3189 GCA_031424375.1 Chthoniobacter sp.
GCGTGTGGTCGTTGCCGTGGGCTGTCTCGCCGACTCGGCTCGCCTCCGCGCCGCACCGGCACGCCCCCCGCCGACCCCCCGCCCCGCCGCGGCGCTCCGCTCAGGATGACAGCTTTTTTTCCACCGCGACCGACCCGCGCCGGACGACCCGCTGGCTTGCGAACGCAGCTTACAGCAGATGCCCCATCTTCACCCGCTTCGTCTCCAGATATTTTTCGTTGTGCTGATTCGGCACGGACTTGATCGGCACCACTTCCACGATCTCCAGCCCATAGCCTTCGAGCCCGATCACCTTCTTCGGATTGTTCGTCAGGAAACGCATCTTGCGCACACCGAGATCCACGAGGATCTGCGCGCCGAGACCGTAGTCGCGCAGCTCGGGCGCGAAGCCGAGCTTGACGTTCGCCTCCACGGTATCGAGTCCTTCCTCCTGCAGCTTGTAGGCGTGGATCTTCGCCGGCAGGCCGATGCCGCGGCCTTCCTGCCGCATGTAGATGAGCACGCCGGCGCCGGCAGCTTCGATCTGCTGCATCGCGCGGTGGAGCTGCGGGCCGCAGTCGCAGCGCATCGAGCCGAAGACATCGCCGGTGAGACACTCGCTGTGCACCCGCACCAGTGTCGCTTTTCGGGAAGAAATCTCGCCCTTCACCAGCGCGAGATGATGCCCGCCATCCACGACCGAGCGATACATGTGCAGCGTGAACTCGCCGTAGTCCGTCGGGAGTTTGATCACCTGCTCGCGCTCCACGAGTCGCTCACTGCTGCGGCGATAGGCGATGAGATCGCGGATGCTGCACAGCTTGAGTTTGTGCTTCTTGCGAAACTTCAGCAGCTCGGGCAGCCGGGCCATCGTCCCATCGGTGTTGAGGATTTCGCAGAGCACGCCGGCGGGTTGCAGCCCGGCGAGCCGCGCGAGATCCACGCTGGCTTCCGTGTGCCCGGCGCGGCGGAGCACGCCGCCGGCCTTGGCGCGAAGCGGAAAGACGTGCCCCGGCTGCACGAGATCCTGCGGGCGGCCAATGGGGTCGACGAGAAGCTGGATCGTCTTCGCGCGGTCGTGCGCGCTGATCCCCGTCGTCACGCCGTGCGCGGCGGAGCCATCCACGGACACCGTGAAATCCGTGCGGTAGCTCTCGCGATTTTCCAGCACCATCCGCTGGAGGCCGAGCTGTTCGGCGCGTTCCTCGGTGATCGGCGCGCAGATCAGGCCGCGTCCGTGCGTGGCCATGAAGTTCACCGCTGCGGGCGTCACCTTCTCCGCGGCCATCACGAGGTCGCCTTCGTTTTCGCGGTCCTCATCATCGGTCACCACCACCATGCGTCCGGCGCGGATGTCTTTGATGATGTCGTCGATCGGGTCGAACTGCAGCGCTTTGGGCATGACGTGGAAGGGCACTCAACCACGTCTAACGACTGCGAGGAAAGGGAAAGATGCGCCTCTTTCCTCTCGCCCGTTCGTTGACGGATGCCGCCCGCCGCGGCGAATCCCCGGCGACCGCGCGGGAGGGGGGCCGCGTTCGGGGATCAGTGCGGCCGGTCGCCCTCCGTCGCGCGACGCGGCAGATCAGGGGAGCAGATTGAGCGCAGCCTGGGCGTCGATGAGCCCGAAGCCATCGAGCGGTGAGTAGCCCTTGCCCTTCGTGTTGGTGAACGTGCCGCTGCTTTCGGCGACGACGCCGTTCGGGTCGAGGGTGGTGACTTTCACGATCGCGCCTTCCAGCAGATCCGCGGAATTGCCCGCGCCACGAATCTCGGCGAGATCGCGGTCGACTCCGAACTCGAGCGTCGCTCCCGGAGCGAAGGTTTTGTTTTTCAGTTTCACGGTCAGCGTCTTGCGCAGTTTCTTGCCCGCGACGGTGACGGTGCCGACGACGCCGGCAAAATCCTTCTTTGCAATGCCGGTGAACGTGCCGACGCGAAAGGGGAGCCCGAGGTTCGCACTCGGGTCGAAGATCAGTTGGGTCGGGGTGAGATCGATCACGACCTGCGTGACGCGCCGCGTGGCGGGTCCCGCGAAGTTGAGGCGGAAGAAACGTGGATCGGAACTGGCGTTGTTCGATTCGTCGCCGCGGCCTTCGAGGGTCACGGTCGAGAGCGTGTCTGGCGAAGTTACGACGGCCCTTGCGAAGAAAGGATCGAGGTCGTGCGTGGCGACCGAGGCTTGAAGCGCGGTGCGGAGCTGGGCGGCCGAACGCGAGCCGGGCCCGCCCTTTGCCCCGAGCAGCAAGGCGGCGACGCCCGCGGCGTGCGGAGCGGCGGCGCTGGTGCCCGAAAAATTGGGAAAGCCGTCGTCGTCGCTGTCCGTCAGGGTGAGGGGGCCGGCAGGGAAGAACGTCGTGTTCACGTCATCCGGCGCGGCGATCGTGGGTTGGTTGCGCACCTCGGGTTGGGGAAGGCGGACGCCGTTCCTGTCGAAGTAGATCGTCAGTGGTCCCGTGGAGGTGAATTCAACGGGGAGGCCGAGTTCGTCGTAATGATACGCGGCCACGCCGTCGCTGCCGCGCGCGCCGGCATGGCCGTAGAGCGTCGGTGCGCTGCGCTGAAACGGTGCCAATTCAATGAGTCCAGCCGTGTAGACCACGTAACGAAGATGGGTCGCCTGCGGGTTGGGCGTCACGCGGCGCGTGATCGCGAGCTGGTAGGTCCGCGCTTTGCCTCCGCTCGCGGGCGGCAGGCTCACGTACTCCACGGCCTGGCCGGTCGCGACATTGTCATCCGCACTGCTGAGCAGCCCGAGATAGGTTCCAGCGCTGTTGAAGACGAGCAGATTGTAATCGGTCGTGATCCAGTTCGACCCGGCGTTCCCAGGGCCGGGGATGAAAGCGTCGTCCCACTGGAAATTGATCTCCGCCGTATCGCCGGTGACCTTCACTTTCTGGGCGATGATCGGCGCGCTGTCCGTGCCGAAATTGTGAAAGCCGCCGGCGGTCAATGCCTGTGGAACGCTCGTAAGTCTGAGGTTATTTTTCACCAGCCTCGTCCGCACCTCGGAGTCGCTCTTCAGCCGGAAATCATCATTGAGTCCGACCGACCCATCGTTGCCCGCTGCGGAATAGTAGGCCACCGGACGCCCCGGGAGCGTGGTGCTGGTCACCACATCTTCCACTGCCTGCGCCACCGGCCCGTCGGAGAAGAAGGGCTCATCGGGAAAGCTGATATCGTCGACAATCACGTCAGCGTGCAAATTTG
>JANPHH010000355.1:0-3876 GCA_031424375.1 Chthoniobacter sp.
CTGCTGACGCCGTCCAACGAGGAGTCGATGGCGCGCAGTATTGGGGTGATACGCCGCCGAAGGAACTGACCGTCGGATACATGACAACCGTCGTCGGGGCCATGCAGGCTGGATACGCCGAAGCATGGATCACCGGTGCCGGTTCGATGCCTCATCAGCGTTTCCAGTTTGATCTGGGAATGCCCCTTCTTGGTGTGGCTCCAGAATCGAAGCGGCGGAAACCAGAATGTTCCTGCAACCGAACAAAGGGCTGGGGAGATCAGGCACGTTCCGAACGGAGCGTCACGAAGCCGGGCCATTGGGAAGCCGTTTCATCGGTGGATTGCGCGTGCCGGAATGAAACATCGCCTTGATACCAAGACGAGCGCTATTCGGTTCTGCCAACTCAAGATCTTGGTGTTGAATCAAGAGCGGGCGCGCTGTCGTCACGGATCGTGTAGCCAACGGCCTCGTAGCCGCGCCGTCGTTTGTCGAACATCCGTGAGAGCATCGGCACCGCGCCATCAATGTAGTCATGGACTCGCACCTCGGTCTTGCCGGTGTGAAGGCGGTGGAGTCGGCCAACGTATTGCTGGAGCGTGCCGCTCCATGAGATGGGCAGCGCGAGAAACAGTGTATCGAGCCGACTGTCGTCGAAGCCCTCGCCAATGTATCGACCGGTGGCGATGATGACGCGCGGGGCGTCCGGAGGGATCGCGGCCAGCTCGCTGGCGGCAGCGGCGCGAACCCTCGCGTCCTGACCGCCTTTGAGCACGACGACGTGTGCGACCTTTCCGCGTAGCGCGTCGGCGAGTGCATCTGCGTGCGATTTTCGCTCCGTGAGCACCAGCGGCGAGCGGACTTCGGCGACAGCGGCAATCACATCGCGAACAATCTGCGCGTTGCGGCGTTCGTTGGAGGTGAGTTCGGCGTAGATTTGTTGAATGGGTAATTCGGCACCGGGCGGAACTTGGAAACACGTCGGGCATGGAATGACGACATGATCGAAGGGCCGTGTCGCAGCGTGCTTCCGTGCGTCCACGCGATACCGAATCGGTCCGCACTGCATGAAGATGATGGGATGATGCCCGTCTTTTCGGATGGGTGTGGCGGTGAGACCGAGGACAAATCGCGCCTTCGCGCGTCGAAGCACCGTCTCGAAGCTGAAGGCGGAAAGGTGATGGCATTCATCCACGATGACGTGACCGCAATCGCCGACAAAATCGGGCACCTCGCCTTTGCGATTGAGGCTTTGCAACAAGGCGATGTCCAGGGCGCCGGTCGGCGATTTTTTCCCGCCGGCAATGATGCCGATGGCCTTCAAGTCGATCCCGAGGAAAACCGAGAGCCGCTCCCGCCACTGGTCGAGCAACTGTCGCCGATGCACGAGCACGAGCGTGTTTACACCACGCCGCGCAATGCAGTGTGCGGCGATGACCGTTTTGCCGAATGCGGTTGTCGCGGCGAGCACACCGTCGTCGTGCGCCAGCAGTGTCTCCGCGGCTGCTGCCTGCTCGTCACGCAGTTCGCCGTGAAAGCTCACGTCGAGTCGGCGCCCGCTGAACCGCTCATCCTGCACACGGACGGCGACGCCGTGCCCCTTCAGCAGTTCAACGACTTCAGTGAAGCATCCGCGTGGCAACCCAATGTGGCGCTCCAGTTCCTCGCCGCAGCGGATGATGCGTGGTTTCCCGAAGGTCGAAAGCCGCATCGCCTGTGCGCGGTAGAACTCGGGATTCTGAAACGCCGCCAGGCGCAGCAGTCGGTTGAGCATCGCCGATGGCAGACCTTCCTTTTCCACATACACGAGGTCTCCGCGGACCACGCGCACTTCGCGCGGCAGCGGTTCTTCGATGAGCGCGTCGCGTTTCCGTCGCGATGGGGGACGCAGCCACGGGTCTTCGCCCTCGCCTTCGTCGGTGAGCGCCAACCGCAGGCCGATCACATCGCCCGCCCGCTCTGCATCGGCGACAACACTTTCCACTTTCTCCCGCGCCACGCGTGCGATGCCCGAAAGAAATGCCCATTGGTCGTCGAATGGCACAAAGTTCTCGTCGAGGAACACGCTATTGCCCTCTTGTCGCGGAGCATGTTGGAGCGGCAGGGCGATAAGGTTTCCGAAGCCGCCTTTCGGCATTGTGTCCTGATTCGGCAAAAAGCGGTCATACGAATCCAGCCCGAGTTGATGCCGTCGCTCCATGGCGCGTGTGAGCACCGCCGCGCCGAGCTTGCGAGCTAGCACTGCCGGGATTGCTTCGGCGAAAAAGATCCACACGTGTCCACCACGCCCTGAACGCGAACGTTCTATCGCTGCAGCGACACCCCATTCGATACACACGCTGAGAAATGAGTGGGCGTCGTCCTGCCATCCGGTCTTGTCGAAATCCGCCGCGAGAAACCAGCATGTCTCATCAGACAGAAGAGGATACACGCCGATCGTCTGTCGGCCCGTAAGATGTGCGATGATGTCATCGTCTGTTAGCGGCAGAAACGTCCGGGCCGGGCGCCCCTTGGCGTCAAGACTCGACCAATCTTTGTGTGCTGTCGGCGAATAGCCCGCGTTACCGTCCTTCCCAATCCACCGCACAGCAAACACGTCGTCACGTCCGCGAAACAGCGCGCGGAACAGTGAAACCTTTGAAGCTGCTGGGGAGCCGTTCGTTAGTGTGCCAGCGAGGCGTGAGGGCATCGGATCCTGCGCAATTGCGGGAATGGACTCGACCGCTGCTGTCTGCATTCCCAAGCATCGCCGCAATTCCTCATTCTCACGCTGCAAGCGTGCGCACTCCACGGCGAGTTCGGAGACGCGTGAGCGAAGTGCTTCATCGCTGCCGATTGCGAAAATATCGTCGGAGTTGGGAGTCACGAATCAAGAGATGCTTCTGTCCCTAAGCCGACGCTCACGAAGCTTGCGAGCATAGAGATTGGTCCTCGTTGCGCAATGAACCAGACAACTCAGGAAATGCCGAAGCAGGGAAGCGTTGACTGAAACACGAAGCGCAGCTATTTCAATTCAAAGCTACTTATTGAAATAGCGCCCTTCCTTATTTCACCGTGAAACGCCGCACTGCAAACGCACCCAAAGCCTCGGGCCGATGGATCAAGACACTCGCGGGGTATCGTGCTTTTCACCCCGACCCGCTGCCGCCTGAACTGACTTGGACGCCAAAGCTCGTGCGCGCCTTGTCGGATGCTGATCAACTGCTCGGTCGCCTGGCCGGCGAGGGGCGACGGCTGCCGAATCCGCATCTTCTCATCCGGCCCTTCGTGCAACGGGAAGCCGTGTTTTCCAGCCGCATCGAAGGCACGCAATCGACACTCGGCGAACTGCTCGCCGCCGAGGCCGGCGCTGCCGTGGCGCGCAGCCCGGAGGATCTGCGCGAGGTCGGCAACTATGTGGCCGCGCTCGAACACGGCATCACGCGGCTCAAGACGCTGCCGCTCTCCATTCGGCTCGTGCGCGAGTTGCACGAGAAGCTCATGACCGGCGTGCGCGGCGACCACGCGACGCCTGGCGAACTGCGCCAGTCGCAGAATTGGATCGGCCCGCCCGGCTCCACGCTGGCGCAGGCGACCTACGTCCCGCCGCCTCACGAGGAAATGCTCGATGACCTGAGCGCGTGGGAAAAGTTTCTCCACGACGAAACCCTGCCGCCGCTGGTCCAGACCGCGCTGATGCATTACCAGTTCGAGGCGATCCACCCGTTTCTCGACGGCAACGGTCGCGTCGGACGCCTCCTCATCACCCTGCTGCTCATGCAGCGTGGCGTGCTGCCTTTGCCGCTGCTCTACCTGAGTGCGTTCTTCGAGGCGACGCGTCGCGATTACTACGACGGCCTTCGCGCCGTCACCGAACGCAGTGCGTGGGAAGACTGGCTGCTGTATTTCCTCAACGGC
>JANPHH010000356.1:0-15677 GCA_031424375.1 Chthoniobacter sp.
TTTCCGAACATCAGCGACATCCAGGAGATCGGCGAACTCATCGCCTGCGGCTCGCACGTCACGCTCTTCACCACCGGCCGCGGCTCCGTGGTCGGCTCCGCGATTTCCCCGGTGATCAAGATCTGCGCAAACCCCGAGACCTATCGCCGGCTCAGCGAAGACATGGACATCAACGCCGGCCGCATCCTCGAAGGCGCGGCGACGCTCGACGAAGTGGGCCGCGAAATCTACGACCGCATCCTCCGCACCGCAGCGGGCGAGGCGACTGCGAGCGAGTCGCTCGGGCATCAGGAATTTTCGCTGGTTTACAAAAGCTTCGAGCCGCTCGGGCCCGCGTGTCTGCCGTAGGTCCGGGGAGCACACGCGTCCCGCGTGTTGGCGGCGGCGTCCCCGCCGCCGCGGACTTCCGTGACGGGTGCAGTTGTCTGGATCGTCTTCTTATCGGTCACGCCGCGGGAAGTTCGTCCCGGCGGGGACGCCGGGACCAACACGCGGGACGTGTGTGCTCCCCGGATCCTTACGCCGCGCGGGTGCGGAAGAGCACGTCCACCACGTTGCGCACGTATTGCTCGTCCGGGACGGCTTCCACTTCTTCCGCGGGAAACACGACCGCGCTGCGAAAATGTCCCGCGAGCTGCGCGAACAACTCGACGCGCGCGGCAGGCTCCAGTTCGTCGCGCCGCACCAGCGCTTGCAGCGCGAGCCGCGCTTCCGCCGGCGAGATGCGTTGCCGCAGCCGCGCGACGAGATGCGGATGCTCGCGGAGGGAGTTGAACTTTCCCGCGAACAACTGATCGAGATCCGGCTCGCTCTGCCGATGGAGCCGCACCACCACCGTATTCCCCGCGAGATCGCCGAGCCGCTGCACGCGCCGACTGAGCAGACACGCCGCACCGCCCACGGCATAAAACGCCGGCAGCAGATCCACGGCACGGAGCAGATTCCGCATCAGCACCTGATGAAACTGCAGCCGCAGCCCATGCACATCCATCACCCGCAGACGGAACACCCGCTTGCCGATCGTCTGCCCGCGCCAGAGCCACTCGAGCGCCACGCCATAGCCGATTGAGATCGTGAAGTAGGCGACGATCCCGAGTCCCGCCGCGAGGTCCGGATTGATCAATCCACCGAGCGTCGTCACCACGCTGAAGCTGTAAGTCAGCGCGATGATTGCCACGAGATCCAGCGCCCACGCGAGGCAGCGCACGAGCGGTCCGGCGAGCGGGTGGGCGAAGACGATGCCTTCCGGGGTTTGGATGCGGAGTTCGGAATTCATTCGTCGTCGTCCTTCGCGTTCCCGCGCCGGCCGGAGAGGAACCACGCCAGCGCCGCGAGTTCCGCGAGCCCGAACGTGATCTTCAGCCAATACGGCACCACCGGCTGGTGATATTGGGAAAAGAACGCCTCCACGATTCCCGCCCACACGAGCATCACGGCCACGCCGCCGATCAGCGTCATCACATCGCCGCCCACCGCGCGCATCCGCTCGCGCAGCGGTGCGCGGGAGCCACGCCCGAGCAGCGCATTGCCGAGCACGAGTCCTCCCTGGCCGGCGATGAGCACGGCGGGGATCTCGATCACGCCATGCGGCAGCAGCCAGCCGAGGAGGAAGACCGTCTGCCCCGCGAGGATGTAGTCCACCGCCACGAGGCCGAGGATCACGCCGTTGTAGAAAAGCAGCACGATCGTCCCGATGCCCCACGTCATCCCGAATGCGACCGCGCGGATCGACACACCGATGTTGTTCGCCATCAGCGATCCGGCGAAGGTCGCCTTCTTCCCGCCGAGCCGGTCCTCGTCCGCCTTTTCTTCCTCGGCGACGCGCTTTGCGGGATCGCCGAGATGATTGGCAAACTGTCCCGGCAACACGGCCTCCTTCGCCTCCTCATCCAGCGCCACAGCGAAGCCACCGAACACGACACCCACTACGGTGATCAGCACGGAGAGAATGAACGCCTCCTTTTGCCGCCGAAACGTCCGCGGAAAATCGCGCGTGAACCAGCGCAGCAGCGAGAAGCGGCGCCCGCGTTCCCGCGTCTCGTGAATCTCGGAATACGCACGTGCGGTGAGCGATTCGAGATAGCGCCGCAGCTCCGGCTCTGCGGCGAAGGTGGCGATGCGGCCGAGGTCGGCGGACACTTTCTGGTAGAGCAGGTGGAGCTGCTTCGCCGCGTCGAGCGAAAGAGCGCCGGCCGGATCGCGTTCGAGTCGGTCGAGCAACTTCTCCAGCTCCGTCCAGACCGGGCGCTGCGCGGCGATGAATCGTGGGAGGTCGATGATCATGGTTGGCTTGGGGTGTGGGCCGGGAATGAAGAAAAGCCTGTCATCCTGAGCGGAGTGTAACGGAGTCGAAGGACCTCGGCCTCTGGAGGATCATGGATCATTCCGCAATCCGAGGTCCCTCGACTACATTTCGGTCGCTTAGGCTCCCTCCATTCCGCTCGGGATGACATCCCGCTGTTAAGTCGCGGCGCATATCCTCAGACGAGCTGCCGCGCTTTCACGGTAGCGTGTTGTTCGAGTAGTTCCGCAGAGAGGCGCTCGGGATCGAGGAACGTCAGCCGCATGCCGCGGCGTTGCAGCACCTTTTGCAGCTCGCGCAG
This sequence comes from Chthoniobacter sp., assembly GCA_031424375.1. GTDB lineage: Bacteria > Verrucomicrobiota > Verrucomicrobiia > Chthoniobacterales > Chthoniobacteraceae > Chthoniobacter. The sequence continues at coordinate 2,604 of JANPHH010000356.1, forward strand.
ATCGCGCCAGCGGAGGTGACCGCCGAGTGCCTGGTAGAGTTCGGGCACGCTGTCGATGTGCTCATTGGTGAAAAGAGGCTCGGCACCGGCGGGCTGGAGCATGTCGACGAGAACGAGGTGCTGCTGCGCGATGAGCGCCGCGCTTTTCACGAAACCCTCGGCGAGCATCGGATCGTCGAGCGCGGTGAGAAATATGAGCAGCGCGCGTTTGCGCAGGCGCTGGCGGATGAAGACGCAGAGTTCGTCGAAGTCCGGCGCGACGAGCTGCGGCTCCAGCGCGTAGAGGCAGTCGCGGCAGGCGTCGTAGTGCGCCTGACCGTTCTTCGCCCGCACGAAGCTGAGCACACGGTCGCTGAACGTGATCAGACCGAACTGATCGCCCTGCCGTTCCGCTGCCGCGCCGAGAATCAATGCCGCGGTAACGAAGCGTTCGAGCGTCGTCACGTCTCCACCCGCCACCGGCCGTCCGGAGAGGCGCGAGGCGTCGATGACGACGTAAACTTCCTGCGTGCGTTCGATCTGAAAAACCTTCGTCACCGGATGTCCGCGCTTCGCCGACGCTTTCCAATGAACCTCGTCATAGCTGTCACCCGGCACATACTCGCGGAGCTTTTCGAAATCACGGCCATGCCCCGCCTGCCGCTGCGCGCGCGAGCCGACCTGCTGCCGGCGGAGAAAGAGCGCGGCCACCTTGTCGCGTTCGGAGAAGAGATCGGGGTAGACGCGGAACTCCGTCTGCACGGGTTGAGCGCGGCGCACCGACCAGAAACCGAGCGGCGAAGCGGTTTCGAGATACGCGCGGTCGATGCGATACTGGCCGCGACGATTCGGGATCAGCGGCCAGTCGATCCGCGAGAGCGTGGCACCGGCGGGAATCGCCGCGGATTGATCATCGGCAGACGAGCCCAGCTCCGCGGGCAACGCGAGGCCGAGACGAAGCGTGCATCCGCGCTTCGTGGCGTTTTCCACGCGCACCTCGAGCGTGCCCGCGCGGCCTTTTTGCAAACGCATCAATTCCGGAAGAACGACCCGGAATCCCGCGAGCGCGCCGGGAGCCACGATCGCGTCGTAAATGATCGCGGCAAAAAAGCCACCGACAAAGAGCAGCGACACCGCCATCGCGCCGGGCAACGTCGCGCCGACCGCTGCGAACGGCAGCAGGACGAGCGAGGCCCAGGCGATCAGCTTGGTGCGCGGGACGATCATGCCTACCTCGGCACCGCCACTTGCTCAAGAATGCGCGCGATCACTTCCGCGATCGTGGTGCCTTCGATTTCGTATTCGGGGCGGAGGATCAGGCGATGGCCGAGGACTGCCTCGCTGAGGGAACGCACGTCGTCGGGCGTAACGAAGTCGCGGCCTTCGAGCGCGGCGTTGGCGCGGCTGGCGAGGAGCAGAGATTGCGTGGCGCGCGGGCCGGCGCCGACGAGCACGCTGTCGCTGGTGCGCGTGGCGCGGACGACATCGACGACGTAGGCGACAAGTTCTTCGCGGACGGTGATGCCGGTGAGTGCGCCGCGGAATGTCGCGAGATCATCCGCGGAAACCACTGCCTGCACGGCGCCGGCGGCGAGTGTTTCCTCGGGCGAATCCTTTCCGAGCATGCGCTGCGCGAGCTGGAGTTCGGCGGTGCGGTCGGGCGCGTTCATGGCGACCTTTAGCATGAAGCGGTCTTTCTGGGCTTCGGGAAGCGGGTAGGTGCCTTCGTATTCGACCGGGTTCTGGGTGGCGAAAACGGTGAAGTTTGGCGAAAGGTCGTGGGTGTCGCGGTCGATCGTGACCTTGCGCTCCTGCATCGCCTGGAGCAGCGCGGACTGCGTCTTCGCGGGGGCGCGGTTGATTTCATCCGCGAGCAGAAACGTCGTGAAAACCGGTCCCTTGATCAGCGTGAATTCGTTGCGCTGGAGATTGAACACGTTCGTGCCGGTGATGTCGGCGGGCATCAGGTCGGGGGTGAATTGGATGCGGTTGAACTCGCCGCCGAGCACACGCGCGAGCGTGCGGACGAGCAGCGTTTTCGCCACACCGGGCACGCCCTCGATGAGCGCGTGGTGGCCGGTGAAGATGGCGATGAGCGCTTTGTCGATCACGTCCTCCTGGCCGATGATGACTTTGCGCACTTCGGTGCGGGCGCGGGTGAGGATGTCGTGGAGCATTTGGGGAGGTTGAGAGTTGAGGGCTGAGAGTTGAGAGGCGGTTAGCGGCGGGTGAGCGCGTGAGTGATGCGGCGGTAGGCGGCGACGGGGTCACGCTGGCCTGGAGGCTTTGCGGCTTCGTCGGCGAGGGTTTGTTCGAGGGCGGCGGCGAGTTCGTGAGGGAAGGCGCGGCGCCATTCGTCGGCGCAAATGGCGAGCAGATCGCGCGGGTGAATGGCGCGGGTGAGCAGATGCTGGAAGCCCTGTGCGGCGTCGCGGCGAGAGACGACGATGTCGTCGCCGAAACGGTCTCCCGCGGGTGGGACGAAGGGCGCGGAGTTTTTCCAGACGTAGAGCACGGCAATCAGCGCGAGCGCGGCAATGAGGCCGTGGAGGTGGTAGGTCAGGGCGAGTTGGACGATGCCAGGTTGATCGGTCACGCCGTGATGTTCCTCGTCGAAGATGACCAGCGGCGGACCGCTGAAAACGCGGCTGAGCAGCGCGGTGTGGCGTGCGTCGCGCAGCGCTTCGTTGCTGAATGGGAATGCGTCGCCAACCAGCACGATGCTGCCGCGGCCGTAGCTGCGCTCGGCGATCACGGGCTTGTTTTCGCTGAGGTAAAGCGGACGCCACTCGGGAGAGAGCTGATCGAAGTAGAGCGCGCTGTGCCAGGTGATGTCGCGCTCCAGCGCCGCGCCGGGTTCGAAGAGAAAGGCGTGCCGTTCGTATGCTTTGTCCTTCGGCGGCGGGAGGAAGGCGAATTGGAAACCGTAGCGTTTGGCGAAATCATCGAAGGGGATGAGTCCGTCGTCGCGCTGGCGGCGGCTGGTCTTTTCCTCGGACTTTTTCTTTTCGTCGCTCGGTTCCTTCTCCTCATCTTTTTTCAGCTCACGATCTTTCTTTGTCCGCTGGAGATACCGGTCCCGGCCGGTTTCAGCATTCTCGGGCGGACGATCGAACGGGAAGAAGGCGAAGACGACGCGCGCCCCGCCGAAGACGAGCGACTCGAACTCCTGCATCTCGCGCTCCGTCCAGTAGCCGTAACGGGAGACGCCGAGATAGACGAAGGTGATCGGCTCGCCGGGGCGGAGCTTTTTCAATGGACGAAAATTGCGGCGCACGTCGACACCGGGCATTTCGTCGAGCGCGGCGTAGATCGCCTTCGACCCGAGGGGATCGGCGCGGAGGGTGGAGTAGGCGGGGTACACTTCGCCTGCCTCGTAGCGGAGGGTGAAGAGACGCGCGAGGCCGATGACGAGGACGGCGGCGAGGGTCGCGGCGAGGGCGAAGAAAATGACGGGGCGGTGGAGCATCAGGGGGAAATCAGGCTGTCATCCTGAGCGGAGTGTAACGGAGTCGAGCCGAGTCTGCGAGACAGCCGAAGGCGACGACCTCGGCCTTCGGAGGATCATGGATCATTCTGTAATCCGAGGTCCCTCGGCTCCGTTACACTCCGCTCGGGATGACAGGCGTTCATAGTTGCCCGTGGAAACCGCTCGGGATGACAGGCGTTCATGGTTGCCCGTGGATACCGCTCGGAGATGACGGGCGTTCTTGGTCGCAGATGAACACCGCTCGGGATGACATGCGGTTTGGTTCCGGGTAGAAATCTTCAGCATGCGCGGATGCGGTCGAGGTTGGCGGAGAAGTCGCGGAGCGCGGCGGCGTCGACGGTGTGGTCGCCGTACCAGGCGCGTTCGAAGGCACGGAGATTGTGGGCGAAGGCTTCGAGCAAATCGTCGCGGGTGCGGGCGCGGCGGCGGAGTTCGCGGTCGTAGTCGCGGTTCGATTTGTGCCGGGCGAGGTGCAGTAACTCGCGGCCGCCGAGATGGGCGAGACCGGCGAGATAGAAGGCGCGGAGCGCGAGGCGATATTCGCCGCGGTCGAGCAACTCGGCGGCGAGGCGGAGCCAGCCATCTTCGGGAAGCTGGTCGGCTGTGACGTTTTCTTCGCGGAGATCGGGCGCCGCCGGGATGGCGACGGCTTCGGTCACGCCGCTCTTTCCCCGGCGCCGCTGGCGGAGGATGAGCACGGCGACGAGGGCGACACAGACCGCGAGCAGGATCCAAAACCACAACTGGATCGAGCCGAGCCACGCAAAGGAATCGCCCGAGCTGCTCGAATCGCCGCGGCGATGCAGCAGGTCTTCGATCCAGCCTTTCAAGGCGCGGCCGGCTTTCCACAGCACGCGGGAGACGGCGCGTTGCACGTCGCGAATCCATTTTTGGAGCGGGCTCAATTTTGTCGAATCGGTCTCGGCTTCCTTGCCGAGCGGGCTGCGCCAGGTGAATTCGCGGCGGTTCAAGACATCCTCAATCGAGCGGTCGAGCTGCGTGGCCTCGACGCGCGGCGGTGGCTCCGCGGCGCGGGTGGCGAGCGGGCTGAGCAGAAGCGTGGCGGCGAGCAGGGCGGCGACTGCGGAGGTGGGACGGCGCACGCGCTGGAGTTCGCCGGTGAGGTCTTCGCCGGTCCGCAAGGATCGGCCGTGGAAGCAGCGGAGCGTGACGGCGGCTTTGCGCAGCGGATCGAGGCAGAGGTAGGTGAGCGCGAAGACGGCGATGAACGAGGTGGGATTGAGCAGGCCCATCGCGTAACGGCTGAAGACGGTTTCGATTCCGAGGAAGCTTTTCAAAAGCAGCGGAATGAAGGCGAGGAGCGCGAGGAAATTGAGGAAGATGAAAACGCCGAAGAGGAGCAGGTAACCCGAAAGGGCGTGGGCGCGACCGGGCCAGCGTTTCGCTTCCTCCCAGGATGCAGAGACGACGGCGCCGAGTCCGGCGGCGGTGCCGTCGCCGAGGACGGTCACATTTTGAAAGAAGGTGGCGACCCACACGTAGGGGATGGCGATGGCGGCGGCGATGAGGCGCAGGATGAGGCCGAGGGGCTGGAGCAGGACTTGCGCGGCGATGAGGCGGGTGAGGCGCGCGATGTCCCAGGCGGGCGCTGGCTGGCCGAGGAGCGCGGCACGGAGGTGGGCGTTCGACACGGCCTGCCAGCATTTCATCCAGGCGTAGAGCGCGGCGAGGGTGAGCGAGGAGCCGATGAGGTGATCGGCGGCGAAGGCGCTGCGACTGAGGTCGGTGTAAAAATAAACGGCGTAGAGCAGGCACGGGACGCTGCCGAGCGCGTGCAGCACGAGCACGGCGGGCGGTGCGGAGCGGAGGAGGCGGACGGCGTCTTCGAGGAGCGGGAGGGCGGACGGGGAGCGCCGCTGGGGATCGCGTTTACTCATCGGAGCCGGGCGCGCTGGGACTATTGAGGCCGTTGAGGAAGGTGTTTTGCCAGACGGTGTCGTCGTGAAATGCGGCGGGCAGCGCGACGAGGCGCTCGCCGGCCCAGTAGAAAACGAACCACGCGACGAGCAGGCCGGTGGCGATCTGCGCGGCGGGCCAGAGGTTCCAGCGGACGCGCGGCGGGGCGGCGGCAGTGGGCGCGAGTTTTTTCAGGCACGAGGCGCAGATGACGCGGTGGTCGTGCTCGGCGATGCATTCGCGACAGTAGAAGTGGCTGCACTCCGGGCAGCGCGCGACGGCTTCGCGGGTGCTGTGGTGAAAGCAGCGCTGGGCGGCGAGGGTGGTCATCGCGGGGCAGCTTGTGCGGCTTCGATTTCCGGAGCGAGCACGGCAAGGAGTCGCTCGGCGCCGCGGCGGCGGGTGGGCGCGGCGAGCACGCGGAGGCCTGCGGTGGTCTGGATGGAACAACGGCAGGTGGCGCCGCGAAAAAGCGTGATGAGGAGGCCGATGAGTGCGATGACGGCGACGATGCCGGCGAAGCCCGCGACCACGCCGGAAGCGACGGACGCGTCGCGGTCGGAGATTTTCACGGCGCCCCAGATGAGCGCTGCCGTCGCGGCCCCGGAGATGGCGAGCACGCCGCCGTAGATCCACAGCGCGATGGCCTGCGAGCGGGTTTTCTCGACGACGAAGGCGCGGATGTCGGCGAGCGGAAACCGGCGGTAACGCTCGGCGAGCATCAGGCCGGTAACTTCGAGGAGATGATCCTCGGCGATCCAAAGCTGGGAGCGGCCGCCGAAAAAATTCACGTTCCGGCCGGGGAGCTTCCGATATTTTGCGCCCTGGACGTTCATCGTTTGAAAGCTCCGGATATGGCGAACACGAGCGCGACGAACAGACCGATCTGGACGAAACCGCAAACCGCGCCGACGACCGCCACCCAGCGCCGCGGACCGCGCGGGATGCTGCCGGGGTAACGCCACGAGAGGATCGCAAAAACGATGGCGGTGATGGCGGTGAGCGGGAGCATGGGCCACATGAAGATGCCGAAGATCATCGGAAGCACACCGAAGAGGAGCGCGCCATCGGCCCACAGAAACCGCCAGGGAACGAACTCGGCTTTCTTCGGATCGTCGATCCCGACGCTGAGACACGAGGGGCACATCCGGCTCGTGCCGACAGTGATCTCGCACACGCTGCAGACAAAGCGTCCGCAGCGCTCGCAAGCCCGCGCGGCGCAGTTCTCGGGGTGGAAAAAGCAGCTCGCCTCGCCTTCCACCACCGGCACGGAGCGCGCGGGCGTGGCGTCCTCTTCCCGCCAGAAGACCGGGAAGAGCCGGGCGGAAAACCGCGCGCGGCAGGATGGGCAGATGGTTTCCCCCGCGGGATCGATCGCATCGCCAGCGAGCCCGATGCCGCAATGCGGACAGGGAAGGATGCGGGGGTAAGCCAGAGCGCTTGCGGGCATGCGAGAATGGATTTTACGCGGCCGCGGGGATTCGGTTCACTCGGCCACCGTTCGACGCCGCGGAAACTAAAAGGCGACGAGTAACTGAACAAGGAACATTATGAATTGGCATTACGAATCAGGTGGTCAAAGCGCAGGTCCCATTCCCGAGGAGGAATTGAGGCGACTGCTCGCGGCCGGAACCCTCACGACGAAAACGCTGATCTGGCGTGAAGGCATGGCCGCCTGGGCGCCGCTCGGCGAAACGCTGGGTGCTCCGAGCGCACCGCCACCGGAAGCCGCTGGAGCCGCCGATGGCGAAGCGCCGCAGCCGGGCTGGATTCGCTGCACGGCGACGGGCAAATCCTTTCCGCCCAGCGAGATCGTCTACATCGCGGGCAAACCCTACTCGCTGGAGGCGAAGGACTCTGTGGTGCAGGGCGTGGTTCAGACCGGCGCGGTGCCGACGGATCTCGGCGAGCGCACCGGCCCCGCGTGGGAGGATCGCGCGACCCTCGGGATGTGGAAGGCGGCGCTCGAAACGATCAAAGCGGTGTTGCTCTCCCCGGGGGACGCTTTCGCGACGATGAAGCGCGAAGGCGGCCTGGGTGGACCGTTGCTCTTCATGGTCATCTTCGGATCGATCGCGGGCATCGTCGGCGTCGGCTACCAGATCGTCATTCAGAAGACGATGAACTCGGCCATGCCGCAGTTGCAGGAGGCGCAGGCGGGCAACCCGTTCGCCGGCGGGTTGCCGGTGGCAGCGTGGATCGCGGTCGCGATCTTCATGCCGGCTTTGATCGCGCTGGGTTCGTTCATCACTACGGGGATCGCGCACCTTTCGCTGATGATCTGTGGCGGCGCGAAGCAGCCATTTGAGACGACCTACCGGACGTATTGCTACGCGCAGGGTGCGGCGGCGCCTCTCCAATTGATCCCGGTCTGCGGTGCCTACCTCGCCGCGATTTGGGGCCTCGTGGTGCTCTGCATCGGTCTCGCGAAAACGCACGAAATCGGCACCGGCCGCGCCGTGGTGGCGGTGCTCCTGCCCGTGCTGCTCTGCTGCGGCACGATCTTCATCGTTGCCGTGGCTTTCGGTGCGACGGCCGCGATGGCGGCCAAGGGTGGCATGAACTAGCCGCCGACACGATGGCCTGGCGGCGACTGCGCACGGGCGAACTGGATCACGAAGCGCTGTGGCTCGGCGTATCGCTCGGCGCGGCAGGTGTCGCATGGGCGTGGACTGCGATCGGGTTGGCGACGCCGAAGTGTGCGTTTCATGCGGTGACGGGCATCCCGTGTCCGGCGTGCGGGGCGACGCGATGCTTTGTGCATCTCACCCACGGAGCGTGGGACGCGGCGCTGGCGATGAATCCGCTCGCGTGCCTGGGCTTCGCCGCGGTGGTGGTCTTCGACATCTACGCGGTCGCCGTGCTCGTCACCCGCAGCCCGCGCTGGCGGTGGACGGTGACTCCGCGCGGGCTGCTCCGGCTGCGGATCGCGCTGCTCGCGGCGGTGGCGCTGAACTGGGCGTGGCTGATTCACGCGGGACATTAAAAGCTGATCGCCACGCGCACTCCGGTGACCAAGGCGTTGTCCGCCGCGTGGTCGCCCGCGGAGTGGAGGACGACTTGCACGTCGGGCTACACGGTGAGCCAGGAGGGTGACTTGCGCGCTGTAGCTCAGCTCGATGATCGTCTCGTGGTCGCGCCGGGCATTCCCCGCGGCGCGCTCGGAGCGGCTGAAATCGGCTGTAGCGTTTCGTGCTCACGCCGAGCCCGAGGTCATCCTCATTACGCCCGGGCAGCAGGCCGTGGTAATACAGGCCGGTGTCGGTGCAGAATTCGAGCATGCTGCGGTCGCGCGGCGCGGCGGAAACTCGGGCGAAAAAAGAGAGCCCTTGGTCCTCCTGTTCCTCCTGGCCTCTCTCGCGCCAGAGCATCTGGTTGGCGCCGATCCACCGGCCGGAGAGGCTGTTTCCCCAGCCGGCGAAAGAAGTCGTGTGGATGAGCCCGCCCTGCCACCCGGTGAGCTTCTCGAGGTCGAGATTCAGGTCGAACTGGACGAGGCCATTGTATTCCGCCCGCCGCCGGATGCCCCCCGGCGACGACGCCGAGCAACTCCTGCGTGTAGTGAATGCCGAAGGTCACCCTGCGACCGTCGATCGCCGTCCGCGCGCCGCCCCAGTCGCCGAGCGCGCCTTCGCGTTCGAGCAGCGCCTTCGTGTGTTATTCTCGGCGAGAGCCGTGAGAACGGCAATCGACAGAGAGACGATCAAGCTGAACAGGGTTCGAAAACGCACTCGCCGGATGAAAGTAATCCCCGTGTCACCCGCCACGAAAATCGTCTTTTGAGGAGTCACCCTGCCCGCACCTGCCTGGAAACCCTGACCACAGAGTTTGACTTCGGGCGCAACCTCGCCAATACGACTCGCTGTGCTCTCCCTCAAAAGGGTCTTCTCTTTCCTGACATTGCTCTGCTGGCTCTTTGCCACCGGGCACGTGGCACTGGAGCATGGTGGCGTAGCGAGTGGTCGTGCGCACCACGCGGTGGCTGGAGGCGCGGATGATGACGACCACGATGACGATGCCCCGGCGCCAGGCGGAGCGCATCATCATCACGATCTCTCGGTCATAAATAGCGCGCAGTGGATAGACGCCAAAGCGCATCAGGCACCGGCGCCCGTATGGGGGCCGCTCTTCTTCCACGCCCTTGCAGAATACCTAGCGGAAATTCTGCGCCAGGGCCGCGAGATGCGCGTGTTGCCGACGTTCGAGCATGCGCCGCCAGATGAGCGGGCTTCGGGTTGGCTGTTGGTTTGTCAGACCGCGCATCCGGTACGCGGTCCTTCTCTCGCAGTCTAAAGTCAGTCCCACTCGGGTCTGACGTTTTCACTCGTCCATGCGGCGCATTTGCGCGTCCGCGTGGTGCCACGCCGCTTTCGCGCGTGTGTTCCCAAACACCCAACCACCAACCAACCGACTCCTTTTCCATGAAACTTTCCCATCCACACCTTCTACGATCCTGCGTGCGCCGTCTTGCCGCTGGGGTGTTCCTCATCTTCGCCGCCGGGCTCAGCGCGGTAGAACCCATCGCGCTCGACACTCTCGTGGCGGAAACGCTCGCCTCGAATCCCGAGTTGAAATTCTACGAAGCCGAAATCGCCGCCACGAAAGGCGGCCGCACGACGGCGGGCGAATGGGCGAACCCGGAATTGAGCGGGGAGTTCGGTAACAAGCGGGTGCGTGATCTCGGCGGGAAATCTATCGGCGACGGTCCGGTCTGGTCAGTCACACTTTCGCAGAGCTTTGAGTTTCCCGGCCGCGTGAGTTTGCGGAAGGCAATTGCGAACCGGCAGATCGAGCTCGCGGAGCTGGGGCTGGAGCAATTCCGCGCGGCGCTCGCCGTACGGGTGCGGACGCTCGGCTACAAGGTGATGGCCGCGCAGCAGCGCTCCGAGGCGGCGCAGGAAGTGGCCAAGCGATTTCAGGACTTGCTCGATGTGCTCGTGCAGCGGGACGCGGCGGGCGTCGCGCCGATGCTGGAGACGCGGATCATCGAGGCCAATGCCTTCATGCTCAATCGCCGCGCGAGCGAGGCGTCGATCGCGATGCGCGATGCGCAGTTTGAACTCAATCAGCTCCGTGGCCTGCCCGTCTCGACGCCGGTGGCGGTGGCGAAGACAAACCTCATGCTGAAGACGCCGCCGATGCTCGAACCACTGCTCGCCGCCGGGCGCACGCACAACTTCGACATCCGCTCGCGCGCGGCGGAACTCGAACAGCAGGGCCTTCGCGTGCAGCTCTCGGAAAATGAACGCTGGCCGGCCGTGACCCTCGCGCCTTACGCCGCCGGGGAGAAGGCCAGCGACCGGCAACGGGGGTTTGGTCTTGGGGTTTCGGTGCCGCTGCCGCTCCTCAGCCAGAACAGCGGGAACATCGCGACGGCAAAGGCTCGCCAGCTTCAGGCGGAAGTCTCGCTGACGGTCGCGATGCGAGAGGTGGAGCGGAAGATTGCCACGGCGCTGCACGCTTATGAGCGGCGGGTCATCGAGATGTCGAAATGGCCGGCGGATGCGGCGGAGAAATTCCGCCAAGCGGCGCACACCGGCGATGAACATTACCGCCTCGGCGCCATCCCGGTCGCCACTTACACCGAGCTGCACAAGCAATACCTCGACGTGGTGGACGCGCTGCTCAGCACGCAGGAGGACGCACTCGCCAGCCGTCAGGAGTTGCAGCTCCTCACCGGGGTCGATCTCGGCGATCTGCCCGCGAAGTCCGTCGCCACCAAACCCGCGCGGCCATGATCGACAAGATTCTTGAGTTTTCCATGCGCCAGCGGGCGCTCGTGCTGCTCGCCGCTTTCGGCCTGCTTGGCGCGGGCTTGTGGTCCGCGCTACATCTGCCGATCGACGCCGTGCCGGACATCACCGGCGTGCAGGTGCAGGTGAACACGGAAGTGTCCGCACTCGCGGCGGAGGAATCCGAAAAGCTCGTGACGCAGCCCATCGAGATTGAACTCGCGGGCCTGCCCGGAGTGGAGGAAATGCGCTCGCTGACGAAGTTCGGCCTCTCGCAAGTGACGCAGCAATTTGCCGACGGCACGGACATCTACCGCGCGCGGCAGCTCGTGACTGAACGCTTACAGAACGCGATGGAGCGGCTGCCCGCGGGCACTTCGCCGAAGCTCGCACCGATCAGCACCGGGCTGGGCGAGATCTATTACTACAACGTCCAATACAAACCCGACGCGAAGCACAAGGCGGCGACCGAACTCGAACAGCTCATCGAGCTGAGTGAGATCCAGGAATACCTCATCAAGCCGCTCCTGCGCACCGTGCCGGGCATCGCGGAAATCAACGGCACCGGCGGTTACGAAAAGCAGTACGTTATTCAGCCGAAGCCGGAGGCGCTGGAGAATGCCGGCCTTACGTTCAGCGAATTGGCGGACATCATCGGCCAGAACGTCGAGAACTCGGGCGGCGGCATCATCAGTCGCGGCGGCGAGCAGCTTACCATTCGTGCGGTGAGCCGTGTGACGACGCCGGGGGAGATCGGCAACCTGCCCATCAAATTCGGCGCGGCCGTGCGCCCGCTGCTCGTGAAGGACGTGGCTGACGTGTCGTTCGGCACCAAGTTTCGCACCGGCGCGGCGACGCTCGACGGCAAGGAGACGGTCATCGGCACGACGCTGATGCTCGCGGGCGAGAACAGTCGCGAAGTCGCCGAGCGCGTGAAGGCGCGCATCGCGGAGATTCAGACGAAGCTGCCCGACGGCGTGGAAATCGTCGCGCAATACGACCGCTCGCAGCTCATCGACCGCACCGTCGGCACGGTGAAGAAGAACCTGTTCGAGGGCGCGGTCCTCGTCGTCGTGGTGCTGCTCGCGTTGCTCGGCAACTGGCGCGCGGCACTCATCGTCGCGACAGCGATTCCGCTGTCGTTTGTCGTCGCGCTCACCGGGATGTTTTAGGGCGGCGTCTCTGGCAACTTGATGAGCCTCGGTGCGGTGGACTTCGGCCTGATCATCGACGGCGCCGTGGTCATCGTGGAAAACATCGTGCGCCAGCTCGGCGCGCGGCAGCACAAGCTTGGCCGCGTGCTCACGCCGGAGGAACGCTCCCAGGTCGTCCTCAGCGCGAGCAAACAGGTCGGTTCGCCGATGTTCTTCGGCGTGCTCATCATCACGATCGTCTATATCCCGATCCTCGCGCTCACCGGCATCGAGGGGAAAATGTTCCACCCGATGGCCATCACGGTGATGCTCGCGCTCTTCGGCGCGCTGCTCCTGTCGCTCACCTTGATGCCGGTGCTCTGCTCCTATTTGCTGAGCGGCAAAATCGACGAGGGCGACAACTTCGCCATCCGCTTCGCGAAAAAGCTCTACGTGCCATCGCTGCACGCAGCTCTGAAAATACGCTGGTCGGTGGCCCTCGGTGCGGTGCTGCTTTTCGCCGGCACGCTCTGGCTCTTTGGCCGGCTCGGCGCGGAGTTTGTGCCGACGCTCGACGAAGGCTCCATCACCTCAATGCTCTACAAGCCCGTGGGCATGAGCATGGAGGAGTCGCTCAAGACCGACATCGAAGTGGAGAACATGCTGCTCAAGGAGTTCCCGGAACTGACGCGCATCTTTTCCCGCATCGGCACGAGCGCCATCGCCTCCGACCCGATGCCGCCGAACGAGAGCGACGTGTATATCTTCTACAAGCCCTTCGACGAATGGCCGAAAACGCCGGGACGCCCGACGAACAAGGCGG
>JANPHH010000357.1:0-15171 GCA_031424375.1 Chthoniobacter sp.
TGATGGCGAGCGCCAGGCAACTCCGGGGAGCACACGCGTCCCGCGTGTTGGTCGCGGCGTCCCGCCGCGACGGACTTTCATTCGGCACGGCCCTCGGCAAGAACTCCGCGCCCCCAAGACCTGCCGGATCTCCCGGAAGCGGAGCGTCTGCCGTGCGATCGGGCGCCATGGGAAGTGCGTTTCGGCGGGACGCCGAAACCAACACGCGGGACGCGTGTGCTCCCCGGACCCCCGGACACGCATTTTCATGAGCAGCATCTCGCTCACGCTGAATGGCGAGCGCGTCGAGGCGCGCGATGTTCTTCCCGACACCACGCTGCTCGACTGGCTTCGCGGCACGGGTCGCGTCGGGACCAAGTGCGGCTGCGCGGAAGGTGATTGCGGCGCGTGTTCGGTGGTGCTGCGCGAAGACGATGCGCATGGTCGGCCGACCTGGCGGGCGATCAATAGCTGCATCGCGCTGCTGCCGATGTTTGCGGGGCGGGAGTTGAAGACGGTGGAGGGGCTGGCGGAAGGCGACGCGCTGCATCCGGTGCAGGCGGCGATGGTGAAGCATTTCGGCTCACAGTGCGGCTACTGCACGCCGGGTTTTGTGATGTCGATGGTCGAGAGCTGCCACCGCACCGACGGCGCGACGCCGGCGAAGATCGCGGAGCAACTCTGCGGGAATCTGTGTCGCTGCACCGGGTATCGGCCGATCCGCGATGCGGCGCTGGAGGTGCTGGGGGCGGCCAATCCAAAGCTGTCATTCCGAGCGGAGTGTAACGGAGTCGAGGAACCTCTCGCATCTCCGGGGAATGTGGCGGTGGGAGGAGAAGTTAGAGGTCCTTCGACTTCGTTACACTCCGCTCAGGATGACAGGGGAGAGGAGAGCGCGGATGGCGGGGCGAGGACGTTTCTCAGGCCGCGCTCGCTGGAGGAACTGTGGCGTACGCGACGGGAGTTTCCCGACGCTCCGCTCGTCGCGGGTGCGACGGAACTAGGCGTGCTCATCAACAAACGCCAGCAGCGTTACCCGCGTCTCATTTCCACCGAAGCCGTGGCCGAACTGCGCGCGATCACGTCGACGGCGGAGGACTGGCACCTCGGCGCGGCGGCAACGCTGACGCAAATCGAGGAAGCGCTCGCCGGCGAATATCCGTCGTTCGACCGCATGCTCTGGCTCTTCGCCTCGCGGCAGATTCGCAACCGCGCGACGCTCGGCGGCAATCTCGCCACGGCCTCGCCGATCGGCGACAGCGCGCCGGTGTTGCTCTCGCTCGGCGCGACGCTGGTGCTGGCTTCGGAAGCGGGTGAGCGCAGGCTGCCGCTGGCCGCGTTTTTCACCGGTTACCGGCAGACGGCGCTGGCAGCGGGCGAGATCATCAAGACGATCGTGATCCCGCGCGTCGCGGGACGACGTGCGGAGTTTTTCAAGGTGTCGAAACGGCGGGAGATGGACATCAGTATCGTCGCCGCGGCGTTTTGCGTGGAGACGGATGCGGCGGGGATCGTGACGCACGCGCGGCTCGCGTTCGGCGGGGTCGCGGCGACGCCAGCCCGCGCGCGCCGGGCGGAAGAAGCGGCGCGCGGTCGCACGCTCGCGGATTCGTTGGACGCAGTGACGGCGGCGCTGCACGAAGAGTTCGCGCCGATCGATGATCTGCGTGGCAGCGCTGAGTATCGGCGCGGGTTGATCGTGAGCCTATGGGAAAAATTCGTGCGCGGAGAAAGCAGCGAGGTTCACGAAAATCCTGCCGATTTTGTCCCCAGCGAAGCGTGGCCCGAGGCCGAGGCATCGAAGTCGCTGGCTCACGAAAGCGCCGTCGCCCACGTGACCGGTCGGGCGCAGTACGTGGACGACGTGGCGCAGCGGCGCGGCATGCTGGAAATCTGGCCGGTCTGCGCGCCACATGCGCACGCGAAAATTCTCCGCCGCGATGCGAGCGCCGCGCGTCAGATGCCTGGCGTGCGCGCAGTCCTTCTGGCGGAAGACGTGCCGGGCCATAACAACGTGGGCGTGAGCCGCAAGGACGAGACACTGCTCGCGGATACCGAAGTGCTCTTTCACGGCCATCTCGTCGCGATCGTGGTCGGCGACTCGGTCCGCGAGTGCCAGGCCGCCGCGGCGGCAGTGGTGGTCGAATACGAGCCGCGGCCCGCGCTCGTCACGCTGCGCGAAGCGATCGCGGCGGACAGCTTTCACACCGAAGCGAATCACATGCGGCGCGGCGACATCGGGGCGGCGCTGGCCGAGAGCGCGCACACCTTCACGGGCGATTTCGAACTCGGCGGGCAGGAGCATTTTTACCTCGAGACGCACGCGGCGTGGGCGGAGGTGGACAGCGAGGGGAATGTCGTGGTCGCGTCCTCGACGCAGCATCCGAGCGAGATCCAAACGATCGTCGCCGAAGTGCTCCATCTGCCGCGGCATCGCGTGGTGGTGCAGGCGCCGCGGATGGGCGGCGGCTTCGGCGGCAAGGAGACGCAGGGCAACACGTGGGCGGCGCTGGTCGCACTCGCTTCGCTCAAAACCGGGCAACCCGTGCGCGTGCAACTCGACCGCGATCTCGACATGCAACTCACGGGAAAGCGGCATCCTTTTTTCGCGCGGTTCGAGGTGGGTTATGCGGGCGACGGCCGCCTCACCGCGTTGAAGTGCGACCTCATTTCCAATGGCGGCTGGTCGCTCGATCTTTCGATGCCGGTGACGGACCGCGCGATGTTCCACCTCGACAACGCCTACTACCTCCCGGCAGTGGAAGTGAGCGGGCGGGTGGCGAAGACGCACCTCACTTCGCAGACGGCGTTTCGCGGGTTTGGCGGACCGCAGGGAATGCTGGTCATCGAGGAAATCATCGATCGCGTCGCGCGGCGGCTCGGGCTGCCGGCGCATGTCGTGCGCGAGCGAAATCTCTACCACAGCAGCGGCGAGACCAATACGACGCACTACGGTGAGGAGATCGGCGACAACCGCATTCACCCGATCTGGCAGCAACTGCTCGCGCGGAGCGATTTCGCGGCGCGGCGGGCGGCGCTCGCGGAATGGAACGCCGCGCATCCGCGGGTGAAGCGCGGGCTGGCGATCACGCCGGTTAAGTTCGGCATCAGCTTCACCTACACGGCCTACAATCAGGCAGGCGCGCTGGTGCTGATCTATCGAGACGGCACGGTGCAGGTGAATCACGGCGGCACCGAGATGGGGCAGGGCTTGCACACGAAAATCCTCGGCATCGCGATGCGCGAACTCGGGCTGCCGGCGGCCAATATTCGGCTGATGACGACCGCGACAGACAAGGTGCCGAATACTTCCGCGACCGCGGCCTCGAGCGGCGCAGACCTGAACGGCGCAGCGGTGCTGAATGCGTGCAGCGAACTGCGCGGGCGGCTCGCCCCGGTCGCGGCGGAGTTGCTGGCGAAGCGCTTTGGGCACGTGGTCGATGCGACGCGGTTGGTCTTTGAAGCCGGCACGGTTTCCTCATCGGAAAACCGCGCCGAGGCGGTCGATTTCTCCGAGGTCGTGGATTGGGCCTACATGCAGCGCATTTCGCTTTCGGCGACCGGCTACTACTCGACGCCGCACATCCACTGGGATCGTGTCGCGGGACGCGGCCGCCCCTTCCACTACTACGCCTGCGGCGCGGCGGTGTGTGAGGTGGAGGTGGATGGCTACACCGGCATGAGCACGGTGCGGCGCGTGGACATCGTGCACGACGTGGGCGACTCGCTGAATCCCGGCATCGACCGCGGGCAGATCGAAGGGGGCTTCGTGCAGGGCATGGGCTGGCTCACGCGCGAGGATCTGCGCTGGGACGCGGCGGGCCGGCTGCTGTCGCACAGCGCGAGCACTTATCAGATTCCCGCCTTCTCGGATGCGCCGGCGGATTTCCGCGTGTCGTTTTTTGAAAATGCGACGGAGCCGACGGTGGTGCATGGCAGCAAGGCGGTGGGCGAACCTCCGCTCATGCTCGCGATTTCCGTGCGTGAGGCGATTCGCGAAGCCGTCGCGGCATTTGGCGACGCGCCGGGCGAGATCGCGCTGCCGTCGCCCGCGACGGGCGAGGCGATCTTCGCGGCGGTGCAACAACGTCGTGGCGTCGAGCCGTTTACGAGCGCTTGACTTGGCCGCGGCAGCTTGGGCTTTTCACCGCATGTCGATCCGGAGGGTTATCCCCATCGCCGATGCCGATTGGAGTATCGCGCCGCCCGCGAGTTGGGTGGTGGCGCGCGAACCCGACTGGGCGTTTACTCCCGCGGCGGAACACGGCGTCGCGTTCCTCCTCCTCGACGAGCAGCACCACGTCGCCACGCAATCCGCGGCGCATCGCGTGGTGCGGCGACCGCTGACGATCGCGGCGGTGCAGGCGCTCGGGCAGGTGGAAATTGATTTCGAGCCGGCGGCGCAGCGGCTGCGGATTCACGAGCTCGCGGTTTGGCGGCAGGCGCCCGATGGCACCTGGGAAAAGCGCTCGGCGGCGACGCGCTAAACCTTCCTCATCCGCCAGCGCGAACAGCAGCTCGAGCAGCAGATGCTCAATGGGCGCGCGTCCGTCGTAGCGCTGCTCGAAGACCTGCGAGCGGGTGACGCGATCGACCTCGCGTGGACGCTGGAGCCGCACGATCCGCTGCCAGGGCTGCGCTTCACGGTCTTCCACGCTTTTCACTACACGGTGCCGGTGGCGCGGGCGTTTTTCACCCTGCACCTCGATCCGGCGCAACCCGTCGACTGGCGGCTGCACACGCCTCCCGACTCGACGCCACTGGCGCACGAGTCCACGCCGGAAGATGCGACCTGGAGCGTCGAGCGCCCGCCCATTTTCACCCCGAGCCGAATGCACCGCCGGGAGACTGGCCGTTTCCGGTGCTCGATGTGTCGGGCTGGAAGGATTGGCGCGAAGTCGCGGACTTCGTCGCCTGGCTCTGGGCGGATGCGCTGAGTGAAGCCGCGGAACTCGTCGCCGCGGACGCAGCTCGGCTGCGGGTGGAGGGGAATGTCGCGGCGTCGATCGGGGCGTCGATTCGTTTTGTGCAGGAAGAGGTGCGGTATCTCGCGGTCGATTTCGG
Source organism: Chthoniobacter sp. (assembly GCA_031424375.1). Taxonomy (GTDB): domain Bacteria; phylum Verrucomicrobiota; class Verrucomicrobiia; order Chthoniobacterales; family Chthoniobacteraceae; genus Chthoniobacter. The sequence continues at coordinate 5,044 of JANPHH010000357.1, forward strand.
CCATGGCAGCGGCATGCTGCCGAATGGCGCGGGCACGGTGTTGCGCCGCCGTTTCGGCGACTGCAAGGACAAGACCGTGCTGCTCACCGCGCTGCTCCGCGCGCATGGCTGCGAAGCGTGGCCGCTGCTCGTCGCGCCCGGCTGGCATCGCGCGGTGGCGCGCGTGCAACCGTCCACCGCGGCGTTCAGCCATGCGATCGTGACCTTTCTATTTGAAGGAAAGCGCCACTTCGTCGACCCGACGCTCTTTGGCCAGAGCGGCGATCTCGCGCACCTCCTCGCGCCGCCGTATGGCTTCGGCCTGGAAATTCGATCCGGCAGCGACGCGCTCATCGAACTCCCGGAGCGCCCGCTCGCGGAGCTGAAAGTGACGGAGACATTTCACCTCGATCGCAAGCAGGAAGATGGCTGGGTGGATCAGGTGCTCCGCGCGACCTCATGGCTCGCGGACGATGTTCGCGCGGCGCTGGTGCGGAGCGGGCGGGGAGCTTTTTTCAAGGCGCGAGCCGAGGCGCTGCAGAAGCACTTTGCCGCGCTCGTTCCTGCCGCGGCGGGTGGCGAGGTGAAGGATGATCCGGCCGCGGACGTGATCGAGCTGCACGCCCGACACGCGCTGCCGACGTGGGGACCGCCGAAGGACCGGCCGCCGGATTTTTTCCGTTACGGCGCGCATGGATTGTTCCTCGCCGTGGAGCATCTCGAGGGTCCGGAAAAACGCCGCCAGCCCTGGGCGTTGCGTCACCCGATGCGGGTGCATCACCGCGTGGTGGTGACCGGTCGCTGTGTGCGCAAGGTGAAGATCGAGAAGCATCGCTTCAGCGGGCCGGGGTTCCGCTATTCGTGCGACGTCGGCTCGGATGGCGCCGCGGCCACCTTCGACTACATCTGGGAAACGACGCAGCACGAAGTCTCGCCGGAAGAATGGCCCGACTACTGCCGCGAGCGCGCCCGCGCCTTCGAATGCGCCGGGGCGAATGTGGCGACACCGACTTTTTGGACGATGAAGCGCGGTCCGATGATGATCGCTGCGACGGTAATCGTCATCGCGCTGATCCGCATCGTGGCTGAATTCAGCGGCGCGCAAATGAGGGCACCGCAACTGCCCGGCGCGCTCGAACGACAACAGCTCGAGCGCGAGCTGCGCACGGCGGGCGAAGCGATCCAGCGCGGCGATTACGTCGCAGCGGCGCCCACGCTGGAGGCGCTGAACCGCTTCTATAAAGGGAATGCCGACTACCAGCGGATGCGCGCGGAGACAGCGCTCCAGGTGGGAGAAATCGCGCGGGCCGAGGAGTCGCTGGCCGAAGCCCGCCGGCTCGGCCCGGCCAACGATTCGAACGATCTGCTGGACGCGATGCTCCGCGCGCGTCGCGGCGATATTCCCGGCGCGCGCCGCGTGCTCGGGAGCGTCCTGGAGCGCGAACCGGGCGACCTGCGGGCTCTGGTGCTCATGGCGCGGGTGCTCGAACAACTCGGCGATCCGGGCGGCGCGGAAGCCACGTGGACGAAGCTGCTCGCGATCCAGCCCCGCCAACCGGAGGCGCTGCTGCATGCGGCGCTGATCGCGTGGCGAAAGGGCGACAGACCGCGCGCCGACGCGATGATCTCGGACGCGATCAGCAAGGAGCCACAGCCCACCGCGGCGCTGCAGGCAGCGCATTCTGATTACCTCGCCGCGACTGGCCGCATCGCCGTTGCCGTGCCACCGGCGGACCGCGCAGCGGCGCTCGCTCCGGACGACCTCGGGACCGCCTTTCGCCAGGTGATGACTCACGCTCGAGCCGGCAGCGTCGGGCGCGCCGTGTCGCTCGCCCGAGTGATGACCGAGCGCTTTCGCACCCAACCCGTCGCTTGGAATGCCTTCGCTACGACGAGTGCAGCTGCGGGTGAATACGAAACGGCCGGCCCCGCCTTCCGCGAGTGGCTGCGCCTCGCGCCCCGCGATCCGCAGGCTCATGCCGGTTACGGATTTTTCCTCTCGAAAACCGGACGGTCCATGGAAGCGCGCCGGCTCCTCGAACAGGCGGCGCGAGACTTTCCCGGCGATGCCCTCGTGTGGCGGAACTACGGCGCGGTGCTCGAGGAACTGGGGGAACGCGCGGCTTCGCAGGCGGCCCGACAAAGGGCCGAAGCACTCCTGCCGCCGGAGCAGCGGGCGGCGCTCCCGCGCTGAACCCCAGGGGCGGGAAAATCCATTTGACCACGCGGCGGTTCGCGCGCATAAATTCGAACATATCAGGCCATCATGATGCGTCGATGCATCGGTCTGTGTCGTAGAATCCAATTACTTATGAGCATCTCATCCACCCTCACTGCCAAAAACACCGACTACAAAGTCGCCGACATCAGCCTCGCCGAATGGGGCCGCAAAGAAATCGTCATCGCCGAGCAGGAAATGCCCGGCCTGATCTCCATCCGCGACCAGTACGCGCCCTCCAAGTCGCTCGCCGGCGTGCGCATCACCGGTTCGCTGCACATGACGATCCAGACCGCGGTCCTGATTGAAACACTCACCGCCCTTGGTGCCGACGTCCGCTGGGCGAGCTGCAACATTTTCTCCACGCAGGATCAGGCCGCCGCGGCCATCGCCGTCACAGGCGTGCCGGTCTTCGCCTGGAAAGGCGAGACGCTCGAAGAATACTGGGAGTGCACCTGGAAGGCGATCGTGAACAACGACGGGAAAGGCCCGCAGCTCGTCGTCGATGACGGCGGCGATGTGACTTTCTTCATCCACAAAGGCTACGAACTCGAAGACGGCGACGACTGGGTGAACAGCGAGTCTGGTTCCCACGAGGAAAAGGTGATCAAGGAAATGCTGAAGAAGGTTCACGCTGAGAATCCTTTCATTTTCCACGAGATGGTGAAGGACTGGAAGGGCGTCTCCGAAGAGACCACGACCGGTGTGCATCGGCTCTACAAGTTGCAGGAACACGGCAAGCTGCTCGTCCCGGCGTTCAATGTGAACGACTCGGTGACGAAGTCGAAGTTCGACAACCTCTACGGCTGCCGCCACTCGCTCGTCGATGGCCTGAATCGTGCGCTCGACGTGATGATCTCCGGCAAAGTGGCGGTCGTCATCGGCTACGGCGACGTGGGTAAGGGCAGCGCGCAGTCGCTCCGCGGTCAGGGCGCTCGCGTCATTGTCACGGAGATCGATCCGATCAACGCGCTGCAGGCCGCGATGGAAGGTTACGAAGTCACGACGCTCGAGGACACCCTCGGCCGCGGTGACATCTACGTGACCACCACCGGCAACGTGGACGTGATCACCATCGAGCACATGACCAAGATGAAGGACCAGGCCGTGATCTGTAACATCGGCCACTTCGACAACGAGATTCAGGTCGAGAAGCTGGTGAACTATCCCGGCATCAAGCACACCAACATCAAGCCGCAGGTCGACAAGTATACCTTCAAACCCGGCCAGGAGATCTTCCTGCTCGCGGAAGGCCGCCTGGTGAACCTCGGCTGCGCCACCGGCCACCCGAGCTTCGTGATGAGCAACAGCTTCTCCAACCAGACTCTCGCCCAACTCGATCTCTGGAAGAACAAGGACATCTACAAGCCCGCCGTCTACGTCCTGCCCAAAAAGCTCGACGAAGAAGTGGCCCGCCTCCACCTCGCGAAGATCGGCGTGAAGCTCACGGTCCTCACCGAGAAGCAGGCCGCCTATCTAGACGTGCCGGTGGACGGCCCTTATAAGCCAAACCACTACCGCTACTAAGCGGGCCGCGTCGCCTGCCGACGCTGTGCTAAAAAAACTTCCGCCGCCGCCCGGCTCGTTCGCGAGTTTGGCGGCGGCGCTGTTTTTGCATCCGGAGGAATGACAGGCGGCGTTCGCTTCGACACTATGCGATGCATGGAAATCACTGGCACCTTACGACTCGCGCGCCTTTTTTTTGAGGGTGGACGGAAAGTCCACACGGCTTGTCATCCCGAGCGGAATGGAGGGAGCCTGAGCGACCGGAATGAAGTCGAGGGACCTCGGACTGCCGGAACTCGCCCCATTCTTTCGCGGCCGAGATCTTTGCCTACGGCGGTCTCGCAGACTCGGCTCGACTTCGTTACATTCCGCTTCCAATGAACCTCCTCAAAATCACGTGTCATCCTGAGCGGAGTTCCCGGCGGGCGAAGTTGGGCGGGAACGGAGTCGAAGGATCTCTCACCATTCCTTCTGTCGCGCACGCCTATGAGGGAAATCGTGAGAGATCCTTCGACTGCGCGCCGCCCCGCCTTCGCCCCCGCGGCGCTCCGCTCAGGATGACAAGGTCATTGATTGGTTCACCGCGTTCCAAAAATCGCGCCCGCGTGTTCGGCCCCTCAAGATGACAAAAATTTTCGAGTTTCGGCCCACGCTCTTCGCGACCCTGGCGGCGTTCGCGCTTGCCGGATGTGCTTCCACGCACATTCCCACCACCACCTTGACCGAGTCCGACCCCGAGGCAGTCTCGATCGTCACCGCGTCTCAGCGGGCGCACGGCGCGGAAGCCTTCGCGGCGATCCGCGATCTCAAGGTGAACTACGCCGGCAAATGGGGCGCGATCGGCCCACGGCTGCAGCCGGTGCTTTCGGATCGGCGTTATCGGCGCGAGTCGGAAGAAGCGCTGGATCTCGGCAGCGGATCGATCGTGCAACTGCACAAAGGTCCGGGCGGACGGAAGTTTGTCTTCCGCGGGCCGGGTCGCGTCTCCGTCTGGTACAACGGGCAGCCCGATGCCGACGAAAAGGTCATCCGTGCGGCCGCGCTCGTCGCCGACGCCTACAAAATGTTTTTGCTCGGGCCGCATTACTTCCAGCGTCCCGGCGTGATTCTCGAAAAGCTGGAGCCGGGTAAAATCGGCGCCGCGGAAGTCGACCGCGTGCTTGCCACCCTGCGGCCGGGCTTCGGCTTCGCCACGGAAGACCGCGTGGTGCTCTCCATCGACAAAGGCAATCAACGCCTCCGCCGCGTGCTCATGACGCTGTCCGGCCTCGAAAGCACAAAGGGCGCGGAGGTGGATGTCACCTTCGACCGCTGGGTGGAACGGAGCGGCGTGTGGTGGGCGACGGATTTCGAGGAACGCATCCGCGCACCACTCAAGCTGCACGCGCACCATTGGCGGCTCATGGAGCTGAAGGCGAACAAGGGCTTCGCACCGAATCAACCGGAGCTGCTCGGAGAAGCGGTGAGCGAGGCGCTGAGGCGCGCGGAATAATTCTGGCGTCGCTCGCTGCGGCGGCGAAACATCGCGGCTCCATGTCCCAGCCCGCCCGCATCGACGTCGACCTCGGCCCGCGCAGCTATCCCGTGCTCATCGGCAGTGGGCTGCTTGCCACACTCGGCGCCACCTTGCGAGAGCACGGGTTGAAACAGCAGGCCGCTTTCATCATCACCAACGAGCAGGTCGGCGGCCTCTACTTCGAACCGGCCAAAGCAGGCCTCGAAAAAGTCGGCTTCACCAAGGTCGCCCGGCATGACATTCCCGCGAGCGAGGAAGGAAAAAACTGGGACGAATTCTCCGGCACCTGCGCCGCGTTGCTGGAAAATTTTCCCGACACCGGCTCCGTGCCGCTGGTCATTCTGCTCGGTGGCGGAGTGGTCGGCGACCTCGGCGGCTTCGCGGCGGGCGTGTTCCGGCGCGGGATTCCGTTCGTGCAAATTCCCACCACGCTGCTCGCGATGGTCGACTCCAGCGTGGGCGGCAAGGTCGCGGTGAATTTCGGCGGGGTGAAAAACATCATGGGCATCTTCAATCAGCCGCGACTGGTCGTAGCCGATCTCGCCCTGCTCAGCACGCTCAGCCCGCGCGAACTGCGCAGCGGAACGAGTGAGATCATCAAATACGGCGGCGTGTGCAGCGCGGCGCTTTTCGAGCAACTGGAAGGCGGCGATCTCGAGCGGTTGCTCGCACTCGAGCCCGCGATCGTCGCCGATGTGGTGGCGCAATGCGTTACGCTCAAGGCGCGGGTGGTGGAGCAGGATGAGTTCGACAAAAAGGGCATCCGCAACGTGCTCAACTTCGGCCACACCATCGGCCACGCGCTGGAGCTCAGCGCCGACTACGCGCTGGCCCACGGCGAAGCGATCGCCATCGGCATGATCGCCGCGACCCGGCTCGCCGTGCGGCTCGAAATCTGCCCGCACGCGTTCCTCGAGCGTTTGCAGCCACTGATCGAGCGCGCCGGACTCCCCACGTTTTTTCCCGACCACCCGGAACTCTTCGACCGCATCCTGCGCGCGTTGCAGATGGACAAAAAATTCCGCGATGGGAAAAACGTCTTCGTCCTTCCGACCGGGATCGGTAACTGGCGACAGGTCGAAAACATCGAATGGCCGCTCGTTCACGAAGCGATCCGCTCCGTGCTGGCCTGACTCGCGCGGCGGGGAGTGTTCGGAACACGTTCCCCCGTCATCCTGACTTGAGCGCCGACCATTCGATTCCGACCGCCCACCGCGCGTCGCTCCCGTCAGGCTGACTGCGTTTTGCTTTTTTCAGCCGCCCTATTCCTCCCTCCGGCCGCCCAGAAGCAAGGGAAGCAGGTAGTAGAGCAGGTAAGCGAGCGACGTCAGGAAGGCGGCGATGTAGGTCCAGCCCGCGGCATCGAGGGTCTTGCGCACGCCCGTCATTTCCTCAGGCGTCCCGATGAAACCCATGCCCGCGAGAATTTCCTTCGCCCGCCGCGACGCGTCGAATTCCACCGGAAGCGTGATCAGGTTGAACAACATGATCACCCCCATGCCGATCGCCATGAAGACCATCACGGATTTCCACGGCAGCAATCCAATCATCCCGAGCAGCGGCAGGAAGCCGACCATCGGGTTGACGAAATTCACGGCACCGATCGCGGTCATGCGCCAGCCGAGCGGCGCGTAAGCGATCTTGTGCTGGATGGCGTGGCCGCATTCGTGCGCCGCGACGCCGAGCGCGGCGAGCGAGTTGCCGTGGTAGTTCTGCTCGGACAGGACGAGTCGCTTATTGATCGGGTCGTAGTGGTCGCCCAGCAGTTCATTGTGCGGGACGATTTCCACATCGTGAATGCCTGCGCGATCAAGAATCGCAGAGGCCACTTCGGCCCCGGTGGAGCCGGACGCGGCGGGAATCTGGCTGTAGCGGTGATAGACGCTTTTCACTCGGGCGGTGGCCCAAAGGGAAATCGCCATGGTTCCGAAAAAAAGGAGGAGGCTGATGAACATAGGTCGTTGAGGAAGAGTTTGGTTCCGATGGATTAGCGCGATGCGAAGAACTGACAACGCACGTTCAAACGGGCAGCGGCGGCGGATCGCTGCGGCGCGCGAGGTCCTGCCGGGAATTGGAGCGCGCGAGCGCATTCCGCACGAGCAGCAGTTCACTCACGTTCTCGGGGGTAAAGAGGCCAACCAACCGGCCGACGGAATCGACGACAGGCAGAGCAGGCAAGCCGCTCTCCTGCAGGACCTGAAAGGCACGATCAAAGAGCATGGTGTGATGCACGCTCGGCACCTCGACGCGCATGATCTCGGCGACCGGCGTCTCCGCGCCGGTTTTCCGCAAGCCGACAATGAGGTCGTCGCGGGTGAGCAGGCCGCGCACTTCGCCGACCGAATCGAGCACCGGGAAGTCGTGCTGTGAGCCGGTGAGCAGCAACTCGACCGCGTCATTGAGGGTGGCCTGGAGCGGCAAAGACTGGAATGAAGTGATCATCGCTGCCTGCACGCGCAGTGAGTTCGAAAGCCCCTTGAACTGCGCCTGAGCGGCCTCACTTTGCGCTCCGGCGAAGATGAACACCGCAATCAACACGAGCATCGGCAGCCCATTCAAAAGCGCCCACATCCCTCCGGCTACGGCAATGCCCTGACCGATACTGGCCGCGAATCCAGTCGCGCGGGCGTAATCCACCCGCATGGCGAGGAAGGCGCGGAGCACGCGGCCGCCATCCATGGGAAATGCCGGGACGAGATTGAAGAGCACCAGCCCGATGTTGACGTTGCGGAGATGGGTCACGAGATCGACCTCCCCGTGACCCATGCCGAAAAGCTGAAAAGAGCCGTGTGCAAACGGCGTGAGGAGCAAGGCAATGGCGACATTGACCAGCGGACCGGCGATGGCGACCACGAGTTCCTCCGACGGCTTGTCCGGCATCCGCTCGAGTCGCGCGACGCCGCCGATCGGCAGCAGCGTGATGTCGGGCGTGCGAATCCCATAACGCTTCGCCGCCAGGGCGTGACCGAACTCGTGCAGCAGCACGCAAAGGAAAATCAGCGAAACGAACAAGACGCCGCTCGTCGCTCCGGACCAGCCCGCCGTCGCGTGGCCGCCGAGGCCGACGAAGGCGAGCAGGAGCAGAAAGGTGACGTGAACGCGGACTTCGATGCCGGCGACGCGAAAGAGGTGAAAGGACCAGCGCATGGATGTGTGGCGAACTAGACATCCAGATTCGCTTCCCCGTTCAGCGGCGGATGCGTCGGATCACGCGGGCTGAGCCGCGAGCGTGCGCATCCGCTTCGCCACGCGCTCCCGCCGCCGCTCGCGTTCCTGAGCGGAAAGGGTGCGGCTTTGGACGAGGGCGCGGCGGACTTTCACCACGGCGAGTTCCGCGATGCGCCGCACCCACTCGTGACTCACGCCCAGCTTGCGCGCCAGCTTGCGGAAGGAAACTTCACCCTGCGGATGGAAGCCGTGTTTGAACGAAAGGATCGCCAGTTCGCGGTCATCGAGATCGTGCAGGCAGGTCATGATCTCCTCGACGAGTTCACCTTTGCTGAGGCTCTCGAAGGGATCATCCGCGTTCTCGTCGCGGAAGGTCTCGTGCAGCGGCGCGTCGTTTTCCTCGCCGATGGGTTCGTCGAGCGAGACGAGGTGAACGCGGTCGCCTTGCAACGCGGAGATCTGATCGGCGGAGAGTCCGAGTCGTTCGCCGAGTTCATCCTCGGTCGGCGACCGGCCGAGCTGCGCGCTGAGTTCATCGTTGAGGCGGGTCAACTTGCGCAGCCGTTGCGACCGCCAGATCGGGATGCGGACGACGCGCGCCTGGCTGGTGATGGCGCGATGGATGCGCTGCTTGATCCAGACGGAGGCATAGGTCGCGAACTTCGTGCCGAACTTCGGATCGTAGAGTTCCGCCGCGCGGATCAGGCCAATGTTGCCTTCGGAAATCATGTCCGCCACCGGCAGGCCGAAACCGGCATACTGATGGGCGATCCGGACGACGAGACGCAGATGCGCTTTGACCAGGTCCTCCTGCGCGGCGACGTCGCCTTTGGCAGCGCGAAGTCCGAGCGCGGCGGTGTCTTCATCGGTGAGGGCGGGCGTCGATGAAACGTCGCGCAGATATGCGTCGAGGGCTGACCAGTCTCCTTTTTGAATCGTGGAAAGTGTTTTCATAAATTGAATGCGCCGAGTGTTTAACGCCGCGCCCATCCTTCTGCTCATACTTAAAATGAACGGAACCGTTTGTTTAATCTTAAGTCTGAGCATTTGCATGATCCTCCGCCTGCGGTTGCCAACTGCGCCCGGACGAATCACCAATAGAACCTCATGCAACTCCACGTCAGTCCCCGCCACCTTCGTCTCACCGCCGCGATCCATCAGCATGCGGCGGAGAAGATCATGCACCTCGAAGAACTCGCCGATGACATCATCGCCGCGCACGTCGTGCTCGTGCATGACGAAACCGCGCGTCCCGCCGACCGCTATTCGGTCAAGGTGCATCTCGCGATTCCGGGCCCGGACATTCACGCCGAGGAATCGCACGCTGATCTCTACGCCGCGCTCGATCTCGTGACCGACAAGCTCGCCCGCCAGCTCCGCAAACGGAAAACCCGCCTCACCGACAAAAGCCGCAGCAAGACCGGCCGCGTGGTCCGCGCGGCAAAGGGCACGCGGGCGTAGAGCGTTTGCGGAGCCCTACAAAAGCCCTGTCATCCCGAGCGGAGTGTAACGCAGCCGAGGGACCTCAGCCTCCGGAGGATCACGGATCATTCTGCAATCCGAGGTCCCTCGGCTCATTCTGGTCGCTTAGGCTCCCGCTATTCCGCTCGGGATGACAGCCGCTCGGGACGTGCTTTTCCCGGGCTGAATCAGCGGTTAATCAAATTGCCCGCCTCCCCGGCCCGGTGTAGGGCTCCTGCGTGCCCACTCCGCTGCAATCGCTGCTCCGCCGCGTCGGCAC
>JANPHH010000358.1:0-29388 GCA_031424375.1 Chthoniobacter sp.
ACATTTCTGCGCCAGCCGGATTGGCGGGATCAGCGCACCTTCCTCGAACGCACCATCGCCGCCGGCGGGGATTCCGCGCGAATGCACATCAATCTCGGCAGCCTCGAATCCTCCGCCGGTCATCACGAAGCCGCGCTCGCGGAGTTCCGTGAAGCCATCCGCCGCTCGCCCGAGCAGCCCATGGCATGGCTCGGCTATGCGAACGCCGCGATCCGCGCCCGCGACTTCGCCACCGCCCGCACCGCGCTCGACAAGGCGCAGCCCTCGCCGCTCCTCGCGCCCGATGTCCTCCAGGCGCGCGCCGTCCTTGAACATCTCGAAACCGGCCGCGACACCAGCAACCAACTCCGCGCCGCGCTCGCGCTCGCTCCGAAACGCTGGGACATCCGCCAGCGGCTCCTCCAGCACCTCGACGAAACCGGTCGCACCGCCGAAGCCGCGCGCGAGTTGCGCGACTTCCTCGCCGTCGAAGATTTCCGCGCCGAATCCTGGCTGTTGCTCGGCGGCTTCCTCGAACGTCTCGCACAACCCGACGCCGCGACCGTGGCCTACACACAAGCCGCCGCCCGCGACATCCGCGACCTCATCTCCCGTCGCCGCCTCGCCGCAGTGCATCCTTGACCCGGCTCAGGGCCGATTCAGATTTTGAATGCGGACGCAAATCCCTGCGTCTTGTTTTCCCACTCACCATGAAACTCCATCAACTTTTGCTCCCTGCCCTCGGCGCCATCGGCCTGCTCGCATCGCCCGTCACCAGCCTGGCCGACCATAAGAAACTTTCCGTCTATCGGGACAGCGACGGCGACGGCCATTACAACAAAAAGAAGGTCGAGATCCCGCACCACCGCTACGACCACGGCGGATCTTACTCCTACGGCCACAGCCCGTATGGCTATCGCCCGTACCCCTACGGCTACGGCTACGGCCCATCCGTCAGCTTCTCGGTGAGCCGCAGCTACCGCACGACGCCCTCCTACTCCAGCTACTCCAACGACCTCGCCGTCGACGTGCAGCGCGAGTTGCGTCGCCGCGGATACTACCGCGGATCGATCGATGGCGACGTCGGCACCGGCACCCGCAACGCCATCCGCGCCTACCAATACGACCGCGGCCTCTCCGTCAGCGGCCGCATCGACCGCACGCTCCTCCGCTCCCTCGGGATCGGATAGCGGATGAAGCGGCCGCGCATTCGCGCATTCACGCCGCAAAATTGACACACCCGGACCCGCCCGGGATAGTCGCCGCCCTGTGTTGCGCATCCTGATCGCGGCCGCCTTCTTCGGCATCGTCCCGCTCGCCGCGGCGCAAACCGCTGCGCCCCCACCGAAACCTTCCGAAGTCTTTTTCGCGCAGGACGAATCCACTTTCGGCCGCGCTTCGGACAACCCCGAGCGCGTCCGCGCCATGGTCCAGGCGCTCGTTTTCTCGGTCACCGGGCAAACCGATTGGGCCAAAGCGTGGCGCACCCTCGTCGCGCCGACCGATCGCGTGGGAATCAAGATCTCCACCGCCGGTGGGCGCGGATTTTCCACCCACCCCGCCATCGTCGCCACCATCATCTCCGGGCTGGAAGCAGCCGGCGTCCCGCGCCAGCGCATCATCATCTGGGACCGCCGGACCGAAGACCTCCGAGCCGCCGGTTACCTCCCGCGCACCGACCGCCTCGACGTCCGCGGCATTGATCCACCGCGCGGCTTCGATCGCGATGCCGAGATCATCGGCACCGTCCTCGGCAAGCTCATGTGGGGCGACCTCCTCTTCGTCGAAAAACAGCGCACCCGCCCCGGCAAAGCCAAGGACGAAAGTGACCAACTCAGTTCCAGCAGCTACCTCGCCCGCATCGTCAGCCGCGAAGTCACCAAGATCATCAACGTTCCCGTGCTCTCCGACGAACGCGGGTGCGGCGTCGCCGGCGCGATCTACAACATGACCATCCCCAACGTGGACAACGCCCGCCGCTTCCTGCAAACCGAAGGCTCGATCGCCTCCTCGCCCGCCGAGCTTTTCGCCGACGAGCGCATCGGCCCGAAGTGCGTGCTCCACATCATGGACGGCCTGCTCGCGCAATACGCCGGCGGCCCCGGCTTCAGTCCCAACTACACCTTCCCGCACGAGACGATCTACGCGAGCAAGGACCCCGTCGCACTCGACACCATCGCGTCGCGCAAAATCGACGAATGGCGCGCACAATCGAAACTACCGCCGATCGCCGCCCGCTGCGCCTGGTTGAAGGACGCCGCCGCCCTCGGTCTAGGCAACACCGAGCAGATCAGCCTCCAGCCCGTGCCGCTTCCACGATGAACACAGCCGACCTCAGCGGTCCGCTCCTCGCCTCCGTCTCGCGTTCCTTTTACCTCACCATCCGCATCCTCCCGCGCGACCTCCGCGCGCCGATCGGCCTCGCCTACCTGCTCGCCCGCGCGAGCGACACCATCGCCGACACCGCCGATGCGCCTGCCGACATCCGCCTGCGATATCTCGCCGATTTCGTCGCGATGATCCGCACCCGCAGCACCGCCGGCATCAGCGATCTCCAGCGCGAAATCCGTCCCTCCGCCGCCGGCGAAGTGTGCCTCATCGCCGAACTCCACCGTTGCCTTGACTGGCTCGCCACACTCCCGGCATCCGACCAGCGCGAGATCGCCGCCGTGATGGAAAAGATCATCCGCGGCCAGACCCTCGACCTCCAGCGTTTCGGGAAACCCGGCGGGATCATCGCCCTGCAATCCGCCGCGGAACTCGACGAATACACCTACCTCGTCGCCGGGTGCGTCGGCGAATTCTGGACCCGCATCTGCCTCCAGCATCTCCCCCGTTACTCGACAATGGATGCCACGGAACTCGAACGCCTCGGCGCCAACTATGGCAAGGGCTTGCAACTCGTGAACTTCCTCCGCGACGCACCCGCCGACCTGCGCGATGGCCGCTGCTATCTTCCCGCCGACGAACTCCTTGCCGCCGGCATCGCGCCCGATTCTCTGCTCCGCGAACCCTCAGCCGCCCGGCCCGTCTTCGACCGCTGGAACGCGCAGGCCCGCGGATATCTCAACGACGGCTTTCGCTACATCGAAAGCCTGCGCCCTGCCCGACTTCGCGCCGGATGCTTCCTGCCCTGGCGTCTGGGCGTCGAGACCCTGCACCTCATCGAAACCCGGCCGCCGCTCGCAAACTCAGAACGCATCAAGGTTCCACGCTCGACCGTCTATCGCGCAATCTGGCTTGCAGCGCTGATCGCGTTTTCCAATGCGGCACTGCGCCGATGCACCCATCAACTGCCCGTGACGGGATTTCGATAAAAGCCCCCAAACGATGGCTTTTCGCCCTGGTCGCGCGGCGTGCTTCCCGCCACCGCAGACACCGAAGGCGCGAAGGACATTCTCGAACACGCGTTCCGCCGCAACCCGCTCGCGAGCGATCCTTCACTTCATCGTGCAGCGCAACAGCGATCTCACCAACGCCGCCGGACGGCTCCCACGAGCCTCACGGCACTTTCATCAGCATGAAGGAGTCGAGTTCTGAGCCGCCTTCGCGTCCGGACACGTCGAGGGCGAGCGTTCCTGCATTGAGCGGCATCGTCGTTCCGAAGGCTTTCCACGTCCAATTCGGCGCGCTGATCGGGATGGTCCAGACTTGGGGTGCGCCGCCATTCACGGAGAGGAAGAAGCTGTCGGAGGTGCCGGACTGCGCGCGGGTCCGTCCCAAGAGAAGGTAGTTTCCCGTCTGGGCCACGGGGATTTCGTAATGCGCGATGTTACCGACCTGGTTGCTGCCCAGAGGAGAGCTCAGGGAAAAGCCGCTCACCGCCTTGGCATCAGCCACCAGCGTGAAGCCGGAGTAGGACGAGGGTAAGAGCGAGGATGCTTTCGCGAGACTGGGTTTGTTCAGCCACAGATAGGCGAGCTTCGCGCCGGCCTCCTGCGCGTAGAGACGCAAGGTATGACTGCCGCGAGTGAGGCTGAAGCGCGTCAATCCCTGGGTGCTGCCGGAGGTGACGGGTTGAGACACCCAGCGCCCGGCGATGCGCCAGTCAATCAGGGGGCCGTTGTCCAACTGCACCCAGAAGCTATCATCGGAGGTCGAGGTCGAGTAAGTCTCGCCGCCCAAGGCGTAGTCCCCGGCGGTATCGAGGTTGAAGGTCCATTGCGCGAAATTTGCCGTGCCAGCGGTGGCGCTCGACAGGGACGCGCCGAAGGTCGCGGCGGAATCGGACGCGCGGGTCATCGCACCGAAGAGAGAAGCGGTCGCGGGCTTGAACATGCGTCCGTAAAAGGTGCCGCCGATGCTCATGAGGGAGTTGCCAAATTCCGCCTGCGTGCGGTAGAGCTCGATCGCCGATGGGGTCGGTGTGATCACGTTGCCCGAGCCATCCGTCTTGGGCAGGTCGGAGTTATCTGGGGGCAGTGTTTCCCACCGCAGATAGTAGTGCAGATTCGCGAAACCTGGGCCAGATGAGTTACGCCGTTTGACACCCATGGCGGCTCCACTGCCCGGGTCAACGTAGGTGTTCTGCACCACGCTGCTATCTACATTGCCGGAGTTGGCGGTGGGGGTGTTCGCTGACGCATACGAGCTGGGATTTGGGTAGGTCCCGGTGACATTGCCCAGCGTGGTTTCATCGAAGGTGTAACTGCCGGTGTTAGGATCGGCCACGCCATCAGGGTGGGATAGAGAAACGCTCACGGTCGCCAAGCCATCCACGGGATCATCTGCAGTGAATCCGTTGCTCACACTTCCGCCTGGGGGCAAGGTGCCGCCGCCACTAAAGTTCCAAGTCCAGGTCGAGTTGGTGAGCCGGACGATGCTCCAGGTCAGCGAGGTGGGGACCGGTCGCGCGACATAGACTTGGGAGAAACCGGCTGCGTCGTATTTGTGGTAGGCGACCAGCGGGACGCCGTCGCGGTCAAACGAGAGCTGGGGCTGACCATTGAGCAGTCCCCCTTGCTGTGGCACGTCGTCGATGGTGGTGAGCGAGGTGGCTGGTCCGATGGGCAGGGGCACGGCGCGGCCGAAGGCGTCGGTCCAATTAACCATGTCCGTCGAACGCACATAAGAAAGCCGGTAATTTGTGCCCGCGTCCGTGGTCCGGCGCCACATCCAGAGGCAGTGCACGGCGCCATCGCTCACGGTGAAGTTGGGATAGACGCTGTAGTTACCCGTCCAGGTGAAGAGGGCGTTCGCGCCCGTCACCTGCGCATAGGTCTTGCTCGCGGGATTGTATTTCAGAAGATGCCAACTCCCGGCCGTGGAGCTGGTGCGACTACGGTAGGTGAAAATGAACTCTTCACTCGGCCCCGTGAAGAATCGCGGGTAGGTGGACTGCGCTTCGAAGCTGGCATTCCAGAGGGTGGAAAGCTGCGGCACGAAACCCGCAGTCTGGAACTGAACGGCATCGGTGACAGGCTGCGCCGAGCGGAAATAGTTCATCGACGCGTTGTGCAGGTTAGCCGAGACGTGCAGATAGCCGAGAGGATCGACCGTCATCGCAATATAGTTATGCGAGTCCCAGCCCGCATAGGTCTCGGCGGTGGTCTGGAAATACCATTGAGTGGAGTCGAGATTCCGCGCCGCCAAAACCAGCTTGCGCGCCGCATTGTAGTAGGCGGCGATTTGCACGTTCCCCGTCGTGACAAAATCAAAGCCGACAGACGTGCCCGACCAGACCGTCGCAAGGGGAAGGCCAGCCCCCTTCGCCAGCGGGTCGTAGGTAAAGTCGGCTGTATCGGGAATGCGCAGCCGATAGAACACCTTCCGGAGGCCCGGGGCGATCGGAATGTTCAGACTCGTGAGGTCTTCCGATCCGAGAAAATCGGCCCAGGAGTTGGGTTCGAGCGTCGGCGAGGACTGCGCGATCCAGCCGCGATAGATAGCCGGCCAGGTGAGCGACACGGTCGCAGCACTTTTACTGAAAGTGGTGAAGCGGACCGGCGGTGGCGCGGTGAGCACCACGATCTGTCCATTCGCCGCCTGGCTCGTGTCAAAGGTGTAGCCGGGTGGAGCGACAATGCTCGCAAAGCTGCCGCTGTGGCTGGGTGCGCTGAAGAATTGCAAGGCATCACCCACCTGCAAAGGAGTGCCGCCCACATCGGTGATGACGAGCGTTCCACCAAACGTCACCACGCCCGATGCCTGAATCCGCGCACTCGTCACCGCGCCTCCATTTCGCGAAACTTCGATCACCGTCGTGCTGCCCGCCGCGAGGGTCAGCGCGCCATTGAAGGTCAGTATGCCCCCGGTGCCGAAGCCCGCGCCGGGAGCCAGTGTGCCATTCACGGTCACGCCTCCGACCACGGTGCCCGCACCACTCAGGGTCTGCGTCGCACCGAGCGTGAAGGCGGACGCCGAGACGTCCAGCACCGCCCCGGAGGCCACGTTGAGTTCGGAAGAATTTGCCACCGAACCGGAGCCACTCACGGCCAGGGTGCCGGCACTGATCGTCGTTGCCCCGCTGGAGAGATTGATCCCCGCGAGGACCAACTTGCCGGCCCCGGTCTTGGTCAATGCGCCATTGGTCGCGGCACTGGCTCCGGTCACGGTCAGCGTGGTCGCTGCGGTCGTGATTTGAAAGGTGCCGGTGGTGCCGCCAGTGATGGTGAAATTGCGATCGGTGCTCGCGGTGCTGCCGGTGTAGCGCAGCGTGCCGCCACCCAGCACGAGATTCTCCGCCGCGCTGGTGGCCGAACCGAGATTGCCGCTGGCCACGCCGCCATTGCCAATCGTGCCCACGCTGAGGATGCCGGCATTGACCGTCGTCACGCCCGTGTAGGTGTTTGCGCCGGTGAGGGTGAGAGTCGTGGTGGCGCCTCCGCCCGCCATGGTCAGACCACCCGTGCCCGAGATGGTCGCGCTCCAGCTCTCCGACTGACCGCTGTTCTTGGCCACGATCAGGTCGCTACCGCCAAGGTCGATCGTGCCGGTCATTTGATTGGTGAGTCCGGTGAGCTTCGCATCGCTGCCCAGCGTGATCGCCCCGCTCAAAGTGATTCCGCTGTTCAGAATCCGCAGGGCTCCATCCCCCACCGCGCCATTGATCGTGAATGCCTCGGCCGTGCTGCTCCCGCTCGAAAAATCAACCTCCGCCCCGGCGGCCACTGTCGTGCCGTTGCCCGCGCCCGTCGCACCAAAGGAACTCCCGTTCGAGACCGCCACCGTGCCCACATTGACGAACGTCGTGCCCGTGTAGGAATTTGCCCCGGAGAGCGTCAGCGTGCCCGTGCCGATCTTCGTCAGGCCGGCGGTACCGGTGACGCCAGCGCTCACTGTCGCGTTGAAGGTACCGGTATCCATCGTCGGAGCCACGCCCGCGAGATTCAGCTTCGCCGTGCCACTGACCGGCGCGGCCAGGACGTAACCCGTGACCCCGAAGGTCACTTTGTTCACATTCAGGTTCACCGAACTGGAGTTCAAAGTCAGCGTGCCCGCCGTGCCCGCGAGCTGCGCTGCATCGGTGTTCACCAGCGTATTCGGCCAGAGCGAAAGCGCCCCGGACGAGGTGCCGCTCCGCCACAAAGATGAGCTAACATCCCAAACACCCGCCCCACCAGTCACCGTCGTCGCCGCCCCATCCGCATCCCAGAAAAAAGACGCCGCCGGTGCGGAGTGCGAGGCGATCAGAGCGGCAATAAAGAGTGCGGGAAAACGGGGGAGCGAAGACATGTCTGGGGACGAGAGAATACCTTGTGGCTACCGAGCCTATCCTGAAGCGAGTGAAATTCCAGCCTGCTTTCGCTGCGAAATCGTTTCCTCCATCTGCGCGCCACGAGTCAATGAACCCACTTCAGTTTTCCGGCAATCCGAGATCCCTCGACTCCATTCGGGTCGCTGAGGCTCCCTCCGTTCCGCTCGGGATGACAGGCTGTCTGGAAATCCGGCCCACCCTCCAAAGGAATGCTTTCCGAGTGCGCTTTCGGGCGCAGCGCGCCCCCATTTCTGTGACCTTTGGCTGGTCGAAGAATCAATAGCTTCCGCAGGTGGAAATGGTGCGGTTCACGACGCGGCGATCGCTCGGCGCCACCAGGTTGTGGCCGACGTTTAGCAGCAGCGGTTCACGCCTTTGAAGCGGCGTTCGGCAGCGGTGAGGAAGACGTTCTGGCGACCGCGGACGGTGCGGGCTTCGACGCAGTTGCAGGCTTCGGCGCGTTGTTGCTCGCGGTCGATGGCGGCCTGGCCGGAGAGTTCGCGGATCATGGTGAACGCGAGCGCGGCGGCGCCGAAGACGTTGACCGGACGTTGCGGTTCCAGCGCGCTGGCGGGAAGCCAGACGGGTTCGGTTTCGCTGAGTTCGGGCGACTTGCTCCCGCGGATGAGGCGCAGCCATTCCCAAATACTGAGCAGGACGATGCACGAGACCATGCTGAGAAAGGCGATGGTGACCCAGGCGTCGACGGTGTTGTTGAAGCGGATGGTTTGCTGCGCTTTCAACGGCTTCAAGGCGATTGCCTCCTGCACCGCATCGTTCGCTTCACTGACTGCTTTCTGGAGCGCGGGGAGTTTCGCTTCGGCGGCGCGCGCGGCGGCGAGGAAGCCGATCTTCGGATTCGCGTCGCTGACCTTCGTAACGCCGGCGGTGATCGTGACCGTGAGTAGCCATGCGAGCGGGACGAGCGTGACGAATGCGAGCGCGGGCGATTGGTTCCGCTTGAGCTGCGTTTTAATCAGGATCGTGGTCGCGAGGCAGAGTGCGATGCTGGCGAGGAGCTGATTGGCGATGCCGAAGATGGGCCAGAGCGCTTTCACGCCGCCGTCGGGGTCGCGTACGCCCATGATGAGAAAGAAGCCCCAGCCGCAGCAGATGAGCGCGCTGGCAATGATCCCGGCCCAGGTGCTCTGCGTATTGCCGAGGCTCGGGATGAGCTTTCGCACGGAATCCTGAAGGAGATAGCGGCCGACGCGGGTGCCGGCGTCGAGTGTGGTGAGGATGAAGAGCGCCTCGAACATCAGCGCGAAGTGATACCAAAGGTCGAGCCATCGGCCGTGCGTCAGCTTTGAAAAGATGGTGGCCATGCCCACGGCGAGCGTGGCCGCGCCGCCGGTGCGGCCGAAGAGCGTGACCTCGCCCATCTGCGCGGCGAGCGTCTTCATTTCCTCCGGCGAGACGGTGACCGGGACGATCGCCCATTTTCCCGCAGCATCGGCGGCGGGGGCGAACTCGGTGAGGCCGGTCGCGGCGACGGCAGCGGTCGTGGCGACGGGGTCGCCGCCGGCGATGTTCATCGCGAGATACACACCGGGATCGAGCGTGCAGGCGGCGATCATGGCCATGATGGCGACGAGCGACTCGAGGCACATCGCGCCGTAGCCGACGGATCGGGCGTGGGTTTCGCGGGTGATGATCTTCGGCGTGATGCCGCTGGAGATCAGCGTGTGAAAACCGCTGATCGCGCCGCAGGCGATGGTGATGAAGCAGAACGGAAACAGCTTGCCGGGCACGACCGGGCCGGAGCCGTCGATGAACTTGCTGACCGCCGGCATGTGCAGCGTTGGCAGCACGAGCAGGGTGCCGATGGCCAGCGCGCCGATCGTGCCGAGTTTCATGAAGGTGCTGAGGTAGTCGCGCGGCGCGAGCAGCAGCCAAACCGGCAGCACGCTGGCGAGGAAGCCGTAGATGATCACCGACCACGCGAGCGGCTCGGCTTTCAAAAGAAAGATGTGATGCCAATACTCGCTCGCGTGGACGAGCTGGCCGCCCCACACGGCGGCGAGCAGCAGGACGACGCCGATGAGCGAAACTTCGAGCACCTTGCCCACGCGGACGTAACGGAGGTAGCCGCCCATGAACATCGCGATGGGGATCGTCGCGGCCACGGTGAAGACGCCCCACGGCGATTCGGCGAGCGCTTTCACCACCACGAGTGCGAGCACGGCGAGGAGGATGATCATGATCGAGAGGATCGCGATCACGCCGATGAAGCCGGCAGCGTTGTTGAGTTCATCCTTCACCATCTGCCCGAGCGAGCGGCCATCGCGGCGCATCGAGGAAGCAAGGATAATGAAATCCTGCACGGCGCCGCCGAGCACCACGCCGATGAGAATCCAGAGCGTGCCCGGCAGGTAGCCAAACTGCGCTGCGAGCACCGGACCGACGAGCGGGCCGGGTCCGCTGATCGCGGCGAAGTGATGGCCGAAGACGATCCACTTGTTCGTCTTCACGAAGTCCTTGCCGTCTTCGTGGATCTCGCAGGGAGTCGCGCGGCGGTCGTCGAGCATGAGGACTTTGGCGGCGATCCACTTGGAGTAAAAGCGGTAGCCGATCGCGTAGGTGCAGAGCGCGGCGATGAGGATGAAGCCGGAGTTGACCGGTTCGCTGCGCTGGGTGGCGATGGTCCAGTAGCCGAAGGCGCCGAGGATGGCGACGCCGAGCCAGGTGAGGAGGGAGACGATGTTTTTCACGCGGGAGCGGGAAGGTCTACCGCACGGCGAGGGGGATGGGAACTGCGATGTGGGGAGCGGTCGAAGCAGAAGTCTTCCGGCGCGGAGCGCCCCATCGTACCAAAGCTGTCATCCTGAGCGGAGCGGCGGTGGGCGCAGGCGGCGCGGCGTGGAGTCGAAGGACCTCTGGCTAATTGAGGGCAACGGTGGTGCGGAGCGCTCCGCAGCGCCTCCGCCAGAAGAAAAGTTACTCGCCCGAAGGCACCTGCCTCCGCTTGTCCCGGCCGCCGCCGCCTCGGAGGTCCTTCGACTTCGTTCCTCCCCACCTTCGCCCGCCGAGGAACTCCGCTCAGGATGACAGATATTTTCGGACGCGGCGCTGCCGCGGTAAGCGCACTGGAGGCCGATTCAGGAAACGGACGATCAGGGAAGCTCGACCACACCAACCCCGGTGTCGCCCAGCGGCTGCCACAGGCCGAGACCGGCGCCGCCGGCGGTGGTGCTGAAATCGTAGCCGGTGAGTTCGCGCGTGTCTGCGGAGACGGCCGCGGGATTCACCGGATCACGCACGTCGAAGAGGCGGGGCAATCCGTTGCCGAGGCCGATCAGCAGTCCTCGGACGGCCGCGAGCGTGTGGAAGCTCGAGGTCGTGATCTTTCCGGCGAGCGAAAGTTTTTCATCCACGCCGATCTTCCACCCCTGGATTTCCGCCGGCGCCGCGTTCATCACGAATAGATTCCCCGATTCGACGACGAATGCGGGATAGCTCGTGGACGTCTCCAACTGGTCGACGAGCGTGGCCGCGCTGCCGTCGAAGTGGCTGCTGTGGAAGGCGCGCCGGTCATCGCCGGTTCCGTCCGGTTCGTAGTTGCAGCCGACGGTGAGGAGCGTGGCGCCGGCATTGGCCACGGCGAGGAGGCGTCCTGGAAGGTTTACTTCGGCGCTCACGCTGGGGTTCGCCGGGTCGGTGAAGTCGACCGTTTTCAGGAAATGGCGATTGCTCCGGGCAGGGTCGGAATCCCCGTAGACGAACGAACTCAGGTAGAGCTTGCCACCAGACGTGATCGGGGCGCTCCAGTCACCACTCGAGCCGGTCCGAACGTCGAGCCCCTTGGTGAACCTCGGCGCCGCGGGATTGCTCACGTCGTAGATGAACAGCTCATGGCTCGCGGCATTCCAGCCCCAACCGGGATAGACGAGCGAATTTGCGGCCACGACCGCCCGCGCTGGAGCGACGATGTCGGTCGCGTAGGCAATGGGACCGCCTCTCCACCACCACGAGTAGCTCTGCGGGCGCACCCACACGAGCGTGCCCGGCGCCGGCCAGGCGGCTTCCAGATTGTTCCCGCCGGCGTCGGTATCGGTCTCGGTTTTGCCGAGAAGTGTGATGGCGGGCAGGTTCGAGAGATCGAAGACGGAGACGATCAGCGGGCGGGTCGCGGGCGTCGGAGTCGTCGAACCGGTTCCCGTGGCGGAGACCGCAAGGAGCACGGGACCTCCGCCCCACCAGGAGCGATTCGTCTGCTGCGCGACGTAGAGACGGTTGCCGCGCACCGTCGCGCCGATGACCTGCGCATCCGGCAGCGCGAGTTCGGTGAGGATCGCATCGGGAGAATCGGCCGGCGAGATGGCGATCCGCGGCGGCTCCGTGGCGGTGGACCATCCGCTGGCGCCACCGATCTGCACGAGGTGCGAGCCGACGAGAAAGGTGCGGTCGACGCGCCAGGCGATTTCCACGTCGGAGGTCACGCGCGGATGGTCGCGGTCGGCGAAGTCGACGCTGACAAGATTGCTGGAAGAGATGGTGAGCAGCCGATTTCCCACCACGGCGCTGCGCCGCGCGGCGAGCGCGTGATTGAGGATGCCGCGCGCATTCAGCGAATCGCGCTGGAGGTCGATGAGTTGCACGCGATTCGCCCAGCCGCTGGAGGAATCGTAGCCGGAGTAGGGGACGACGATGAGATTCGCGCCCGGGAAAACGCCGAACGCTTTCTCGTCCCAGTTCGCCTGACTGTATGAGTATCCATCGCCGATCGGGAGCTGGGCAAGCGACTTGGGCTTTGTCGGATCGCTCACATCGAAGAGGGAGACGGCGGTCTGCTGATTGATGCGGCCGACGGCGACGAGGCGATCGCCGAGGGGCTCAATGTAGTTGGAGAAACCGGGGACCTCGAGCTCGCCGAGGAGCGTGGGCTTGGCGGTGGAGTAGTCGATGACCCAAAGCGGATCGATGGTGAAGAAGGTGACGACGTAGAGGCGGCCATCGGCGAAACGGGTGGCGCGAACCGTCTCGCCGATGCCGACATCGATGCTGCCAAGCGCCACGGGCGCGGCGGGGTTGGCGAGATTGAAGTTTTCCACCGCCGTCCGGGACGGCGCGCTCGCCGTCCCCGCGCCCGTGCCCCAGTCCCATGCCCATTCCCGCCGCACATTGGAGACGACGGTCAGCCGGTTCCCCTCGAGGTGCAGCTTGAACTTGTCGTCGACGATGCCCGCGGTGGTGATCGTGCCGCGACGGACCAGCGCGCCGTTGGGGTCGGAGATATCGACGAGTTCGACATTGGAACGCCGCCAGTCGCCCGAGTAGCGAACGACGAACAGGAAGCGATCGGTGGCGGAGACCACCCCGCCGTAGCTGCCGAGGTCGAGCGTCGCGACCTTTTGCGGGTGAACCGGGTCGCTGAGGTCGAATGAAGTGACGGTCAGTCCGGAATTGCTCGCGGTGTAGGTTTCCGAAACGACGTAGAGGGCGGATCCCACAAGCCGACTTTCGACGAGGTAGCCTGCGTAAGGAATCCGGGCGATTTCGCGCGGCTGGGCGGCGCTGGTGTCGGCGATGACGATCGCTCCGCTGCCCTGATCGAGCGATGGGCTGGCGAGCGAGATCGCGTCGAGGTAGATGCCGAAGTAGTAGGAAGGCCGGGTGAGCAGGGCGACATGGGTGGCGTCGAGCTGATACATCTGCTCGCCGCGGTTGGGTTCGCGGAGTTGCCCGAGAAGTGTGGGATCGTCGGCATCGGAGATATCGAAGACCTGCAGACCGCGAAGCTGGTTAAAGAAATAGAGACGGTCGCCCGCCACGCGCCAGATATCGGACTCCACCACGCTGCGGGAAGGCGACGCGCCATCGCTGCTGACCTTCGGTGTCGTCGTGTTGGAGAGGGTCAAGGTGGTGCCGCTCGTCGCTCCGACCACTCCGGAGTCGAGGCGGACATTCGGCCCTCCCGCGACGGCGGGATCGGGACCGAAGCGCTGCAGCCCCACCGCCGAAAGCCGGGCAGGGACGATCGCCCGGGTGCCATCCACCGCAAGAGCCCGCGGCGCGACCGCGGAGCGGAGAGTGAACTTCACGTTGCCGCCCGCCGGGTCGACGTCCCGGCTGCCGAGCATTTTCCAGGGGAAATTTTTCACCCCCGTCCGCTGGCGCAGGGTCACGGAGCTAAAGCCAGGCGGGACCCGCACTGTGACGGATCTTCCGCGCACGCTGGCGACTGCCGGTGCCGGGGAAGCAGGGGCGGCCACGGCGGACTGGCGCAGCGGCGTGAGAAGACCGACGAAGCAGGTGGCGATCAGGAGGAGGCGGGCGAGCATGGGTGGGGAGGGAGTGGCGCCGAAGGGGTGGCTAGTCTGCCATTGAAGAACGAGGGAGGCACGGGCTTTTGTCTGCCGAAAAATGGGGCGATCAGCGGACGATCCAGCGGGCAATGACAAAGGCCCAAATCGCATAACCCGTGAAAAGGGCTAGGGTGACGAGGCAGCCGAGGCCGGCGCGGGTCTCGATGGTGCGCCCGCCCTTTTCTCCCAGCCAGAGGCCGCCGAGCGGGGCGGCGAAGCAAATCGAGCCCGAGACGATGAAGAAGCGCGCCTCCTCGAACGGGAGCACCGCGAGAACGAGCGGGGTGAGGATGACGAGGACGATGACCGCCTCGACCCAGCGCGGGAACCGCAGCGGCGCGGCCATTAGTCCGCGGGCTGATGAATCGTCCGGTCGATGGCGGGCTTGAGTGCCGGTGCGGGATGACGCCGTTTCCGGCTTGGGTGTGGCGGGCTGCTGGCTCTCTTCTGCATGCGCTCATCTATCCCGAAATGGATCCGCTGAACAGCACGCGGCTGTCGCCGACGTCGCTTTTGCCTCGCCGGACCCCCGACACGGGAAAGAAGAACGCGGCGGATGGAACCGGCGAACGCCGCAGCCTGAATGGGGCTTGACCTATCCCGGTCGAAGAATAGCACTCGGGGTGTCGGTCGGCTTGCTCGCGGGTTACGAATGAATCCCCCCAATGAAGACCTCTGTCCTTTCCTCCCTCGCTACAGCGCTCGGCATCATCTTTGCCAGCCACCCATCGCACGCCGCAATCGTGGTCGTGGCTCCCACCGCGTCGATTACCGGGTCTCTGACCATCACCGAGGACATCACCTTGACGATCGCGGTGGCAGGCAATGCAGCCAACCTGGTTTTGGACGAATGGCTCACGAGCGATGGCCTCCTGACCCGACGGTCGGTCTCGCCGGCCTTCATGTATTCGGTGAACAGCGGGGCGATCATGAACGGAGTGAATTCGGAGCTGATCGACAACAGCGCCGGCGGCTTCGCCAACGCGATCACGATTCATGATGGAGTGCTGGTTTTCCACGGCGGACTCGGCGTGGCCGTAATCATCGGCAACCTCTTCACGCTGAAGAGCGGCGTCTTTTCGCTCCCCCCGGTTGCCGGATTCAATCCTCAGGCCACCCAGACATTTACCGGGAATGTTTTCCTCACCACCACGAACGGGGTCAGGTTGAGCGGAAATGTTTTGATCCCGGAGCCATCGAGCGCGCTGCTCGGCCTCTGCGGCATCGGCTTCCTGCTGCCCCGCCGGGCGAGTCGCGGGAAACGGCGCGGTCTTGCACAAACGGGCGGTTCGGCCCACTAAGGTTCCCGGGCGCTCGGCGATTGGATGAAGACAAGTCATTCGCGACGCGAACCT
Source organism: Chthoniobacter sp. (assembly GCA_031424375.1). Taxonomy (GTDB): domain Bacteria; phylum Verrucomicrobiota; class Verrucomicrobiia; order Chthoniobacterales; family Chthoniobacteraceae; genus Chthoniobacter. Next base: position 15,336 of record JANPHH010000358.1, read on the forward strand.
CTCAATCCTCCCCACATGAACCTCCCAGACTCCGCCCTCACCCGCCGCTCCTTCCTCGAAAAATCCGCCGCCACGCTCGCCGCCACCGCAGTAGCCGGCAGCTTCCCGAACATCCTGCGCGGCGCCGAAGACGCCAAGCCGATCCGCGTGGCGCTGGTCGGCTGCGGCGGGCGCGGCTCGGGCGCGGCAAATCAGGCCCTGAAGGCGGACCAGGGCACGGTGCTGGTGGCGATGGCGGATGCGTTCAAGGACCGCCTCGACCTTTCGCTGAACAATCTGCGAGCGACCTACAAGGATCAGCCGGAGAAGGTGAAGGTGACGCCGGAGACGAGCTTCGTGGGGCTGGATGCGATCGACAAAGTGCTGGCGATGCCGGATGTGGACGTGGTGCTGCTGACGACGCCGCCGGGGTTCCGACCCGAGCATTATGAAAAGACGGTGAAGGCCGGGAAACACGCATTCGTGGAGAAGCCGATCGCGGTGGACGCGCCGGGGTATCGCCGCTTCCTCGAGGCGGTGAAGGCGGGCAAAGCGAAGGGGCTCGGATTGCAGTCGGGCTTTTGCTGGCGGTCGCACTATCTGGAGCGCGAGGTCTTCAAGCGGGTGCTGGGCGGCGAACTCGGCACCATCCAGGCGGCGCATGGCACCTACCTGGGCGGCACGCCCTGGAGCAAGCCGCGCCAGGAAGGCCAGACGGATCTCGAATACCAGCTCCGCAACTGGATCCACATGACGTGGCTCAGCGGCGATCACCTCGTGGAGCAGGCGATTCATACCGTGGACAAGATGTGCTGGACCTTCGGCGATGCGGATCCCGTGAGCGCGCAGGGCATGGGCGGCCGGCAGCAGCGCGTGGAGGAGCAGTATGGCAACCAGTGGGACCACTTTTCGATCGTCTATGACTACGGCGAAGAGCGCCGCGGCTTCATCATGTGCCGGCAGCAGGCGGGCTGCTGGGGCGATGTTTCGGACTACGCGTATGGGACGAAGGGCGCGCTGCGGAAAAAGAGCGGGACGATGGCGGCGATCAAATACGCCGACGGCAACTCGTGGAAATACGACGGACCGAAGAACGACATGTATCAGACCGAGCACGATGAATTCTTCGCCTCGATCCGATCGGGGCAACCGGTCAATTTCGGCGAGAAAATCGCGCACTCCACCATGGTGGGCATCCTCGGGCGCATGGCGGCCTACACGGGCCAGCCGGTGACTTGGGAGGATGCGATCAAGAGCACCGAGAGGCTCGGCCCGGAGAAGCTGGACTGGGCGATGACTCTGCCCGTGCAGCCGCCCGCGATGCCGGGGCGGACGAAGTTCGCATAGGGCGCGGGCGCCCGGCGCCCCCTCCAAAAAACTGTCATCCTGAGCAAAGTTCCGAGCGGGCGAAGGCGGGGAGGAACGCAGTCGGAGGACCTCTAACTATTTCCCCGAGCCGGGGCAGCGGGGATTACTTCGCCGCCTGCGCCCGCTGAAAAAGTTAGAGGTCCTTCGGCTGCACTCCGCCCGCCTTTCCACCTCCGTTGCGCTCAGGATGACAGCGTTTCTTTACGGCTGCCTTCTTTCGTGGGAGGCGCCTCACTCAGGTGATCCTACTCAAACCCCGCTCAGCGCTCGCGCGCCGGGCTGCCTTTGTAGTCGGCAGTCTCGGCGGTGAGTCCGGCGGCGCGGCACGCCGGGCAGAGCCGCGTCTCGGAGTCTTCTTGCTCTGTCTCTTCCGCGAGGAGAAAGAGCGTGTGACACGGATCGTGAAGGCAGTTGACGAAGCGATTCGTCGCGCGCCCGGTGTGTGCGCATTGGCCGAGCGGGACGAGCGCCTCTTCCACGCGCACCGTCATGCGCTGATCGAAGACGAAACACTCCCCGAGCCAGTGCTCGTTTCCAAACTGCTCCTGATACGTGACGATGCCGCCGTGGAGCTGGAAGACGTTCTTGAAGCCTTTCGCGCGGAAGAGCGCGGAAGCCTTTTCGCAGCGGATGCCGCCAGTGCAATACATCAGCACCTTGCGATCTTTCAGCTCCGCGAGGCGCTCGACGTAGTCGGGGAGTTCGCGGAAATGCTCGATGTCGCATGCGATCGCGTTGGCGAATTTTCCGGACGCCGACTCGTAGCGATTGCGCACGTCCACCACCACCACGCCGGGTTCCTCTTCGAGAGTCCGCTTCCACTCCGCGGGGGTGAGGTGATTGTCGAGATCCGGCGCGAGCGGACCCGCGCCGAGCGTGACGATCTCCGGGCGGACTTTGACGACGAGTTTCGGAAACGTCCGTTCATCGCCGGGGCTCACCTTGATCTCGATGTCCGCAAAGCGCGCATCGGCGCGCAACGCCACGACATATTCCTGCACCGCGACGTCGGGTCCGGCGAGCGTGCCGTTGATCCCCTCGCCCGCGATCAGCACCCGCCCCTTCAAGCCCAGCGCTGAGCACAGATCGCGTTGTCGCGCAGTGAAGCCGACGGGATCGTCGATGGTCACATACTTGTAGAAAAGGATGACGGCGTACGCGGCGGACACGAGGGTGGAAGATGGTGCGCGATGCAGGGTTCGAACCTGCGACTTCTTGCGTGTGAAGCAAGCGCTCTACCACTGAGCTAATCGCGCATTCCGCGGAAATCGGAGGCGGATTGATTAGTGCAAGCGCCGGGGGGGCGCCAGAGAAATTTTGGCCTCCGGCGGCGACCATTTTGCAGGCGCGACAAACGAAGGCTTTCGCGCCGGCGGGGAACCATGCTCTATTCGCAACCCAGCATTCCACTCCCTCGTTCATGAACCGTTCCCTCCCCGCCCGGCTCTCCGCCTTCACGCTCATCGAGCTGCTCGTCGTCATCGCCATCATCGCCGTGCTCGCCGGCCTGCTCGTCCCGGTCCTGGGCCGGATTCAGGAGGGCGCGAACTCCACGAAATGTAGCGCGAACCTGCGGCAGATCGGCACCGCGATCAATGCCTACGCCACCGATGCCGATGGACTGCTCCCCGGCCCGCTCGAACTCTACCAACTGCCCTATACCGCCCCCCTCCCCGCGGGGTCAGTCCCGGATGCCGGAAATCCCGAAACCGACCCGCTCGATCGCCAATTGACCCGCCGCCTCGCGAAGTATCTGCCGCAGGCATCGAGCGCGACGCCGAACGAACGCAACAGTATTTTCATCTGCCCATCGTTTGCCCGCGTGGTCCCGAAACTCGATGCGCCGGTCTATGTTTTGAATCCGCGTCCGATGGACAACCAGGGCAAGCTGCCCTTTGGCGATCCGGACAAGAAGCTGAACCCGGTGAAAAAGGCCACGCTTTCCAACTGGCTCGATACCGAAAGCCCCGGCGGGGAGCAGCCACTGGATCTCTCCCGGACATGGGCTATGAAGGACGCCGATGCGCAGGCCTTCGCGAACGTCCGATTTGCCGCGCCGCCGCCGACGAGTGCGACGACTCCAAAAACTCCCGTGCATCGCGACCACCGCAACGCGCTCTTTTACGACTGGCACGTCGGCAAGCTCGACGCGGAGTTGGTGCGCAACGACCAGGTCAAGTAACGGCGGCCCTTTGCCCCGCCGCGGCGGGTATCACTGAGGCGGCTCGCCGACGGCGAGCGCGTGCGCCACGGCATAGTGATCGGCGTGGCTGATCGAGAGATGGATCTCCGCGATGCCGAGTCGCTTCGCCGTGGCGGCGCCTTCGCCGTGGAGGACGACAAACGGTTCCCCGCTCGCCTTGCGCCGCACCTCGATGTCGCGCCAGCCGAGTTGCCCGGTGATCCCCGTGCCGAAGGCTTTCGCGACCGCTTCCTTCGCCGCAAAGCGAGCGGCGTAAAAGGGAATCGGCGCCTTCATTGCGCTGCAATACTCCCGCTCGCCGTCGGTGAAAATCCGGGCAAGGAACCGGTCACCGTGCCGCTCGATGGATGCGGCGATCCGCGCCGTCTCCACGATGTCGATGCCGGTCCCGAGAATTCTCACGCGTTCATCTTCGCGAGCATCTCCGCGACCGCGGGGCCGAGGCCCACCACGATGCCGCGCGAAATGATCGAGTGGCCGATGTTCAGTTCCGCGAGATGCGGGAGCGAGCGAATGAGTTCGATGTTTGCGTAGTTGATCCCGTGGCCCGCATTGACCTGCAGGCCGAAGCCATGCGCGTGGTCCGCCGCGCCTTTGAGCCGCATCAGCTCGCCGTGCTGGTCTCGGCCGGTCGCATTGGCGAAGGCGCCGGTGTGCAGTTCCACGATCTGCGCGTGGAGTTTCGCCGCGGACTCGATCTGATCCGGGATGGGCTCGATGAACAGGCTCACGCGGATGCCCACGGCCTGGAGTCGCTGGATCACGGGCTTGAGTTGTTCGAATTGCCCACTGACATCCAACCCGCCTTCCGTCGTCACTTCCTGGCGATTCTCCGGCACGATGCAGACCTCCTCGGGCAGCACTTCGACCGCGAGGTCCACGATGTCCTTGGTGATGCCCATCTCGAGATTGAGCTTCGTATTGAGCGTCTGCCGCAGGCGCAGCACATCCTTGTCCTGAATGTGCCGCCGATCCGCGCGGAGATGCACGGTAATCCCGCTCGCCCCCGCCTGCTCGGCCACGGCTGCCGCCACCGCGAGGTCGGGCTCCACATTGCGCGAGTCGGGCGAACCGGCATAACGCGCCTGCCGGAGAGTGGCGATGTGATCGATATTGACGCCGAGGTTCATTGGGAAGGTTGAGAGTTGATGGTTGAGAGTTGAGAGGATGAAGCGCCGCTGGTAGCGCCACTCAACTCTCAACCCTCAACTCTCAACGCCGGAGGTTAGTGTTTAAAGTGGCGTGTGCCCGTGCAGATCATGGCCATGTTCCGCTCGTTGGCGGCGGCGATGACTTCGGGATCCTTGACCGAGCCGCCGGGCTGGATCGCGGCGGTGGCGCCCGCCTCGGCGGCCGCGATGAGTCCGTCGGGGAACGGGAAAAATGCGTCGCTGCCGACCGCGCTGCCTTTGAGCGACAGACCGGCGTCCCCGGCTTTCCAGATCGCGATCCGCGAAGCGTCGATCCGCGACATCTGCCCCGCGCCGATCCCGAGCGTGCGGTCAGCCGCGGCGTAGACGATCGCGTTGGACTTCACGTGCTTCACTACGCGCCAGGCGAAAAGCATCGCCGCCAGTTCGTCCTTGGTCGGCTTGCGCTCCGTCACCACCTTGCCGTCGAGATCGGTGTCCAGTGCATCGTCGCGGCTCTGCACGAGCACGCCGCCTGCGACGGAGCGGATGAGCAATTCCTCGTCCTCGGATTTTGGCAGCGGACGGGGCAGCTTTTTCATCAGCCGCAGATTCTTTTTCTTCTGGAGCAACGCTCGTGCGTCGGCCTCGAATTCCGGGGCAATGATCACCTCGCTGAAGATCTCGCTGATCGCTTTCGCGAGATCGAGCGTGAGCGGGCGGTTCGTGATGATGATCCCACCGAATGGCGCCTGCTTGTCGGTCGCGAAGGCTTTGTCCCACGCCTTGCGCAGATCGCTCGCGCCGCCCTCGGCGCCTGAAACACTGCCGACCCCGCAGGGATTTGTGTGCTTCAGAATCGCCACGGTCGGCTCGCCGAATTCCTCGATCAACTCGGACGCCGCCGTGATATCGAGGATGTTGTTATAGGACAGATCCTTGCCGTGAAACTTCTGGAAATGCTCGTCGAAGTGTCCGTAAAGCGCCGCCGTCTGGTGCGGATTCTCGCCGTAGCGCAGGCGCGCCACGACCGGCATCGACACGGAGAATGACGAGGTCGCCTCCTGCTCCTTGTTGAGATAATTCGCGATCGCCGAGTCATACTTCGAAGTCGTCACGAACACCTTGATCCCCAGCCGCTCGCGCAGCTTCAAAGTGGTGCCGCCCTCGTTGTCACCCATGTTTTCCAGGACGTCCGCGTAATCCGCCGGGTCCACCACCACCGTCACGGAGCGGTAGTTTTTCGCCGCGCTGCGCAGCATGGAAGGACCGCCGATATCGATCTGCTCGATCGCCTCTTCCAGCGTCGTGCCGGCCTTCGCGATCGTCTGCTCGAAAGGGTAGAGATTCACCACCACGAGGTCGATGGGAACGATGCCGTGCTCCCTGGCCTGGGCCACATGCTCGGGATTGTCCCGCAGGTGGAGCAGGCCGCCGTGGACTTTCGGATGCAGCGTCTTCACGCGCCCGTCCATCATTTCGGGGAACCCGGTGAAGGCGGAGATTTCAGTGTTCGGAATTCCGTTTTTGGCCAGCAGGGCGGCGGTGCCGCCGGTGGAAATGATTTCCACGCCGAGACCGACGAGTCCGCGGGCGAAGTCCACCAGCCCGGTCTTGTCGGAGACGGAAATCAATGCGCGTGCGATTTTCATGTGGGGCGGGAACGCTAGGCGACCGCGGGCGCAGCGGTCAATCACGGCTCCGGGAGAGTTAAAAAAACGAGCGCGCGAAAAAACCCTGTTGACGGTCACCCGAAGTTTCACCACCTTAAGCATTGTCAGATCGCGTCAACGGTTATCCTGACCTTTCGGCCGGACTCTCCCTCGCAAGCTCCCCGGCGGCGCATCGTCATCCCTTTCAGTTTTCACATACCATCCCGACTCATGGCGGGTCACCACCAGTGGTCCAACGTCAAACGCCTCAACGGAGCGCTCCATCGAAATCGCGTCCAGCTCTTCCCCAAGCTCGCGATTCAGATCGCCACAACCGCGAAATCCCCTGGCAGCGATTCAGAAAAAGCTGCGCCGCTGGGCAGCGAGAGCTTTTGCGCCCGCACCGTGATCACCAGATGACCGGCCGCGACAGCTCGAATTGTTTGCCGACCACGACGTGAACCAGCCCGCCTGCGCGGTAGAAGTCGTGCGTTTGTCCGATTCGCAAGACGCCACCACCGGGCAGACCCATCATTTCCCTTTCGGGGGCACCGCAGAGGCGCTCGAAAAAGCCTCCGGCGAAACGCCGGGAATTCTCCGCATTATTCCGAACCGGCCGAGCCGAAGACCGCGGTCTTCCTCCCACTTTTCACATCCATCCATATGACAGAGTCCAACGAACCCTCTTTACTCGCGGAAGATCCCACGCCGGTGAAAAAGCCCGCGAAGCGGAAATCCACGGCGGTGAAGCCCAAGACCCCGCCCGCTGAGGTCGAAGCCAAAGCGACCGCCACCTCGACCGCGAAAGCGACGAAGACCGCGGCACCCAGGAAAACCAAGTCGGCCGCCGAGAAACCGGCTGCCGCAAAAAAGGCGCCGGCACGCAAGACCACGAAGAAAGCAGCAGCCGCGCAGGAACCCGAACTGCCCATCGCGGAAGTCGAAAAAACCGTGGGGACCGAACCAGCCGCACCCGCGGTTGTCGCGTCACCGTCCATTACGCCGCCTGCTCCACCCCACGTGGACGAATGGCGTCCGTCGTCTTCGCGGAATGAAGCTCCTCCGCCAGCGGCAGCGGCGCCCGTTGACTCGGCCCCCGCCCCAGTCGATCCGGCACTCTCCACCATCCGCCAGCGCCCCGTCTACATCCCGCGCCATGTGGCCAAGCAGATGGAAGAGCAGGCCCGCGCCAGCGGCGATCCCAACCCCGTGGCGCCCATCTCCGTATCCGCCAGCGAGGCTGCGCGCATCGAGGCGCTGAAGGTGGAACCGCCGCGGCACGACCCCCAGCGTCAGGATCCCCGACCCGGACGCCACGAGCGGCATGAACGCCACGATGGCCGGCGCGATCAACGCCGGCAGGACCCGCGCGAAGACCAGTACCAAAGCGATCCCGTTGGCGCGCCGGAAGTCATCTCCGGCGTTCCCGAAGAACTCGGTGAGGCCGAGGGCATCGTCGAAGTTTCCGGGAAGGGTTTCGGTTTCCTCCGCGATCCGAAACGCGGCTTCGCGCAGCATCCGGCCGACGTCTTCGTCACCCCCGAACTCTGCCGCAGCTACGGCCTGCGCGACGGCCAGTGGGTGAAAGGCGAGACGCGCCGCGGCAATCGTGGCGCCCAGCTCTTCCGCATCACCGAGATCAATGGCGACTCGCCGGCAGCCGCCGCGACGCTGCCGACCTTCGACGAACTCACGGTGCTGAGTCCGATGGAAATGATCCGCATGGAAACCGTGCCCGAACGTTACACCACCCGCGTGATCGATCTCATGGCGCCGATCGGCAAAGGCCAGCGCGGCCTCATCGTCGCCCCACCGCGCACCGGCAAGACCACTCTGCTCCAGCACATCGGTGACGCCGTAGTGAAGAATCATCCCGATCTAAAACTCATCATCCTCCTCGTCGACGAACGCCCCGAGGAAGTGACCGAGATCAAGCGCACCGTGCCGACCGCCGAGATCATGGCCAGCTCGAACGACAGCGACGTGAAATCGCACACCCGCATCGCGCAGCTCGCCATCGAGCGGGCCAAGCGGCTCGTCGAGTCAGGCAAAGACGTCTTCGTGCTACTCGACTCGATCACGCGCGTAGGCCGCGCCTTCAACAACGCCACGGCGGGTGGTGGACGCACTATGTCCGGCGGGATCGACGCGCGCGCGCTGGAGATTCCCCGCAAACTTTTCGCCGCTGCGCGCAATACAGAAGAAGCTGGCTCGCTAACGATTATCGCCACGGCGTTGATCGATACCGGCAGCCGCATGGATGAACTGATCTTTCAAGAATTCAAAGGCACCGGAAACATGGAACTCGTGCTCGATCGCAAGATCAGCGACCAGCGCATCTATCCCGCGGTCGATATCTTCCTTTCCGGCACTCGCCGCGAAGAGTTACTGATTCCCGCCGACGACTTACATAAGATCAGTGTCATCCGCCGCGGTCTCTCCGGTCATAAGCCCATGGAAGCCATGGAGCGCCTCCTCTTTTTCCTCCACAAATTCCCGACCAACGCGCTGATGCTAAAGTCGATCCCGGGCTAATTCCGAAGCTACAAACGGCGAGGGGGAACCACGGCTTCGATAGATAACGCGGATTCAGAGATTTGTGGCTGTCGGTCGACTGCTCAACTGTTCACCCGCTGGGTGAGGATGACTCTCTCCATCTTCCTGGTAATCCGTGTCATCCGTGCAATGTGTGGTACTTCCGGATTTAGGTTAAAAAAGACAGCGGGGTGATGCGGAGCTTCTCCACACGATACGCGGGCGGGGTGCGCCATGTTACGCGCTGCTTATCGCAGAAAAAGGAGCGGGGCTTTCAGCCATCGCCGAAAGCCCCGTCACGGAAACGTTGGAACCCGATTCAGGCCCGGCGAGCGCGCGCCCGGCGGAAGCCGGAAAAAAGGCCGAGCGTAGCCCCCCAGAGCACCGTGCCCGGTTCCGGCACCGGCTTGAGAAAGCCGCGCAGTTCGCCACCGCCGTTCGTTACAGTGTGGATATTGATGTAATACTTGCCGGACAGGAGTTCTGCTTCCCGCGTTTCGGCGGCAACCCCAAAGAGCGTGTCGAAATCAAGGATCGGATTGGTAAACACTCCGCCTGTCGTTGCATTTGTGGATCGGGTCAGGTTGATGAGAACTCCTGCGGTCTGACGGAAATCGCCGACGCCATTGTTACCATTGTTCGCCGCTGTCGGTCCGTGAATGTGCGAGTTATTGGCGAGGCTGGTCAGATTGGAGAATCCAAAGGTACTTCCCCAGCCGACGTTGGTCAGATCGAGAATATTGGTGACGGTATCGTAGGAAATACCCAAACCGATCTCGCCGCCCGTGCCTCCGGTAATCGAGCCGGGTTCATTTCCGGGCAGCAAGCCCGCGCCGGCGGTGCCGATCAGGTCGAATGGGATGATGGCCGCCTGTGAAGAAGCGGCGGCCGACAGTACTGCAATGGATGCAAGGAGGATTTTGTTCATGTTCATGGGGGTGAGCCAAACCATCTAGCGATGGGCCGCAGCGGCACCAAGCATCTTTGTGTAAAGAATTGTAACAGCGTAGATTCGGACGGAAATGGCGTGGTTCCATGAAGCCCGGCGATCCATTGCAGAGGCACCTAAGCACAGACCTCTCCGCAAAAAATTAACAATCGGCGCTAAAACAGCTCGCCGTAGTGGCTGCGCGCCACCTGCTCGCAGCGGGCGAAGATTTCGCCCGGGGAGTCGAGGTGCTTCACGTCTTCGAGGAGCTGGAGGCAGGCGGCGATGTCGAGCGCCTGCACGGCGCGCTTCACCCGCGGCACGAGCGCGGCGCCGGTGCTGAGTTCATCCACGCCGAGGCCGAGGAGCAGGGGCGTGAGCGCGATGTCGCCGGCCATTTCGCCGCAGACGCCGACCCAGAGATTGTGGGCGTGCGCGGCCTGCACGGTCATGCGGATGAGGCGGATGATCGCGGGGTGGGTCGGCTCGTAGAGGTGGGCGATGTGTTCGTTCAGGCGGTCGACGGCGATCGAATACTGAATCAGGTCGTTCGTGCCGATGCTGAAAAAGCTGACTTCGCGGGCGAGGATGTCGGCGGCGATGGCGGCGCTGGGGATTTCGATCATGGCGCCCACTTCCATCTTCTCGTCGAAGGGGATGCCCTCGCCGCGGAGTTCTTCGCGGCATTCGTTGAGGATGACGTTGGCGCGGCGGAGTTCGCCCACGCCGGAGATCATGGGGTACATCATCTTCACATTGCCCACCGCGCTGGCGCGGAGAATGGCGCGGAGCTGGGTCTTGAAGATGTCCACGCGCTCGAGGCAGAAGCGAATCGCCCTCCAGCCGAGGAAGGGGTTCAACTCCTCGGGCATGTGCAGTGCGCTCATGAATTTGTCACCGCCGAGATCGAGCGTGCGAATGATGACGTTGTGCGGCCGCGAGCGCTCGGCCACGAGGCGATAGGCGGCGTATTGCTCGTCCTCGGTGGGGAGTTCGGTTTTGTTCAGGTAGAAAAACTCGGTCCGATACAGGCCGATGCCTTCGGCGCCGGAGGCGTCGACCTGGTCGAGATCTTCGGGCAGCTCGATATTGGCGCTGAGGATGACGTGGCGGCCATCGAGCGTGCGCGACTCGGTTTCGCGCAGTTTGGTGAGGCTTTCCTCGACGACACTTTTCTTGATCTCCAGCTCGCCATATTCCCAAAGCGTCTGGTCGTTCGGGTTGACGATGACGAGACCATTGTAGCCGTCGAGCAGCACGTGGTCACCGGAAGCGAGCTGCGTGGAGATGTCGTGCAGGCCGACGACGGCTGGGATGTTCAGCGACCGCGCCATGATCGCGGTGTGTGAGGTCTTGCTGCCGATGTCGGTGCCGAAGCCGATGACGAGTTCGCGGTTGAGCTGCGCGGTGTCGCTCGGGGTCAGATTGTGCGCGATGAGGATGACCGGGGTCGCGATGCTGGCGAGGTCGCGGCGTTCCTTGCCGAGGAGATTGTGGATGACGCGCCGGGTGACGTCGTGGATGTCCAGGGCGCGTTCGCGGAGATAGGGGTCGTCGATCTCACTGAGCGTCTTGGCGTAGCGGCCGGCGACACTGGAGAAGACGTGCTCCACGTTGGTTTTGTCCCTGGCGAGCGTGCGCAGAACTTCATCGATGAGCGTGCGATCCTCGACCACGAGGAGGTGCGCGTCGAAGATGCCGGCGTCCTTTGCGCCGATGCTCTCGGCGATGCGCTGCTGCATCTCGAGGATCTGGTGCCGGGTCTGGATGAGCGCGGTCTCGAAGCGGGCGATTTCGCCGGGCAGATCGCTCTCCTGCATCCGGCGCACCGGAGGCTCTTCATCATCGGGCCGGTAAACGAAGACGCTGCCACGGGCGATGCCGGGCGAGACTCCGATGCCGTGGTATCGCTTTTCGTCGACGCTGGGGGATTCGCCGCTCATGGGAAAAAGAACGGCCGATCAGTCCTCATCGAACTTTCGCGCCACGATTTCCTCCAACTCCACGAGCACCTTGTCCGCATCGGAACCCTCCGCCGTCACGTGCAGCTTCGTCCCCTGCCCGGCGGCCAGCATCATCAGCCCCATGATGCTCTTGCCATTCACTTTTTCGCCGTCCTTTTCCACCCACACTTCCGCGCGGAATTTGCCCGCGGTTTTCACGAACATGGCCGAGGGACGGGCGTGCAAGCCGAGGCGATTCACGATCGTGAGAGTCTTCGCGAGAACGGGTTTGGCTTCGGCTTCGTTTTTTCGGCTGAGTAAGCCCATCAATGCTCTTTCTTCTTCTGCATGAAATTTAGCAACCGTTGATTGAATTCCTGCGCGCTATTCTGTCCCATGCTCTTGAGTTTCTGATCGAGCGCGGCGACTTCCACGAGGCGCGCGAGGTCGCGGCCGGTGCGTACTGGGATGGTCACATGTGGGATCAAAATATCGAGGATTTCGTAGTATTCCTGATCGAGGCCGATCCTATCGACCTCTTCGAGTTCCTGCCAGTCCTTTAGCGTGACGATGAGGTCGAGCCGCTTTTCCATCCGCACGGAGCCGATGCCGAAGATCGACATCACATTGATCACCCCCAGCCCTCGGATCTCCATGTGGTGCCGGGTGAGGTCGGGCGAAGTGCCGACGAGTTCCTTGCCTTCCAGCGCCCGGAAGCGCGTCATGTCGTCGCTGACCAGGCTGTGTCCGCGCTCGATCAGGCCGAGCACGCACTCGCTTTTGCCGATGCCGCTGGAACCGCGGATCAACGTCCCGACGCCCATGATGTCCATCATGCTGCCGTATTCGCTTTTCGTCGGCGCGAAATCGAACTCGAGCGCGAGCGTCGCGGCGTTGATGAATTTCATCGTCACCATCGGGGTGCGAAAGACCGCGACGCCCGCGGCTTCGGCTTCCTCGAGCAGACAGGCGGGCACTTTGGCGCTGCGCGAGATGATGAGGCACGGGACCGACTGCGCGCAGATGGCGCGGCAGCGGTCGCGCGCCTGCGCGGGGTCCAGGCTGCGGAGGTATGATTGCTCCGCGCTGCCGAGCACCTGGATGCGCTTCATCGCGAAGTAGGTAAAAAAGCCGGCGAGCGCGAGTCCGGGGCGGTTGACGGTGGGTTCGCGGATGCGCCGGTCGAAGCCGACATCGGGTCCGATCAGCTTCATTTGCAGCGACTCCGAGTGGCGGGTGAAAAATTCGCCGACCGTGATGGTTGGGTTTTTGGGATCCGGAGCGGTCATCGAAACCGCGAATCTATCCAGCGCGTCCGGCGCCCACGAGCGGAAACTCAGGGACCGATCGAGGAAGACGACGCGCCAGCCCGCTTCAGTCCGGGAGCCAGGATTTCGGCTCGCTGGTGATTTCCACCTCCACGCGGGCGAAGCCGCCGAGGAGCGAAACATTGGTGTATTCCTGTGGAGCACTCATGGGCGGTTGGTCGTTGCTCGCTTAGAGGTAGAGGGCGGACCGAAAATCAAAAGAGCGTGTCATCCTGAGGAACCAAACACGCGGGCGTGATTTTTTGGGGTGGGATGAACCGGCGGCGGACAAGGAGCGGCGAACTCCAGTTCGCCGCAGAACCGCGCGGCGTGGGAAACGTCCCCGGTTTTGAAGTGGCGCTTCGCGCGAGGGGTGGCTCGGCGAAGTGGCCTTCGCCGCTTGTATGTTGGAATTGCTCGTTGCGCTGCCGGTGAAAAGCAGGTGGTAAAACGAGGCCGCCGCGCGGGCTTGCATCCCGCGCGGCGGTGATGGCGAGGAGCCGCGCGCGCCGCTGGCAGACGTCTTTCGGGACGGGCTGCGTCAAGGAGCCTGCGACCTCTCCATCCATTGCTCCAAACTCGAACCGTTGATTGAGCGCCGCCCGGTCTGCACCGCGCGGGGGCTCGCATTAAGCAAGCATGAGTCCGAACAACCCCACCATCCTCTACGCCGGCCTGGACGTTGCCAAGGCCACACTCCAGTTCCACCTGTGCGGCGTCGGCTACCGCCTGGAGAACACCCGGAAAGATCACGCCCGCATCCTGCGCCTTTTGGCACAGGCCGAGGCGGCCGCGCCGCCCGGCACCCGGATCCAGGTCGTCCTCGAGGCGACCGGCGGCTACGAGGCCGCGCTGGTCGCCGCGCTCCACGCGGCGGAGCGGCCCGTGAGCGTCATCCAGCCCTCGCGCGCGCGGCACTTTGCGCGCGCCCGGGCCGAGCACGCCAAGACCGATCCCATCGACGCCGAGGTGCTCACCGCCTTCGGCGAAGCGCTGCGACCCGCGCCG
>JANPHH010000359.1:0-5368 GCA_031424375.1 Chthoniobacter sp.
GGAGCACTCGACCCGAGTGCCGTTGCCGGCGACCCGCCGGGAACAACGCAAGTTGCGCGGATGACAAGACCAGCTCAACGAAGATCAGGCCCCGAATCGCAGCCAAGTTTCCAGGAGCGCTTTCGGCGAGTCGCCGAAAGCCGCACTCGGGTCGAGTGCTCCACCCGGATTACCGGCGATCAAGCGACGAGCCGCAGATTCGGATCGATGTCGCCGGTGAGCGAGGAGCGCTGGCCGGCGGCGAGCAGCATCGAGGCGACGTAGCCGATCATCGCGGCGTTGTCGGTGCAGAGCTTCGGATCGGCGAGCCGCAGGTCGAGGCGGTGGCGATCGCACGCAGCGCGAAATTTTTCGCGGAGCCGGGTATTGCAGCTCACGCCGCCGCTCACCGCGATAATCCGGCGACGCGTGTGCTGCGCGGCGCGGATGGTTTTCTCCACGAGCACGTCGACCACGGCTTCCTGAAATGATGCGCAGAGATCGGGGAGGCTTGGATTCTCCAGCTTCGGGAGGAGGTAGCGCACCGAGGTCTTGAGTCCGCTGAAGCTGAAATGGAAATCGCCGGAGTCGAGCATGCTGCGTGGAAAGTCGAAGGCACGCGGGTCACCCTCGCGGGCGAGGCGGTTCACATTCGGTCCGCCGGGATACGGCAGTCCGAGGAGTTTGCCGACTTTGTCGAACGCTTCACCCGCGGCGTCGTCGCGGGTTTGCCCGAGCAGGCGGTAACGGCCGAGCGCCTCGATCTCGACGAGCAGCGTGTGACCGCCGCTGACCACGAGCGCGACTGCAGGCTGCACCCCCGCGACGTCGCCGAAAAACGGGGAGAGCAGATGTCCCTCGATGTGATTGACCGCGAGGTACGGTTTCCGCAGCGCGACGGCGAGCCCCTTGGCGGCGGAAGTGCCAATCATCAGCGAGGTCGCGAGGCCGGGGCCGTTCGTCGCGGCGAAGGCGTCGATCTGATCAATCGTCACGCCCGCGGTGCGCAGCGCGGCGTCGATCACCGGCTTGAGCGTGAGGAGGTGATTGCGCGACGCGACCTCGGGCACCACGCCGCCGAATGCCTGGTGGATGGCGATTTGCGATGCGACCTCGCTGGCGAGCAGCGTCGTTCCGTCGAGGACGGCGACCGCGGTTTCGTCGCAGGAAGTTTCGAGCGCGAGCAAACGCATCCGCCGCCTACTTCTTCGCCGCCTTCACCGGCTCGGTCCGCGCCGCGTAGATCATCACGCCCTTCACGGCATCCACCGCACGCTCGAGTTGCGTGTCCTTGAAGCCCTGCAACTCCTTGCGCTGGACCTCGGTGAGCAGGTCGTCATTGCTCCGCTGAATCATGAGGAGTCGCTCCTGCTCGGGAGAAAGGGTCGCACGAATCGTGGGCGTCACGCCGTGCTCGTGGATGACCTGTTTGCTCGGGGTATAATACTTCGCCGTGGTGAGGCGGAGCGCGGAGCCGTCCTGAAGCTGGATCACGCTCTGCACCGAGCCTTTGCCGAAGGTCGTCTCGCCGACGAGCACCGCCCGATTCAAATCCTTGAGCGCACCGGCGACGATTTCCGAACCGCTGGCGCTGCCGCCATTGATGAGGATTGCGACGGGATATTTTGGGCGCTGCTTGGTGTTGTCATCGGTGCGATAGGTGCGGCTCTGCGAGGGCACGCGGCCTTCGGTGGAAACGACGAGAGTCTTCGGCGGAAGGAACAGGCCGGCGACGTCGACCGCGGAGTTGAGCAGGCCACCCGGATTGTAGCGCAGGTCGAGGATGAAGGCCTTCATGCCCTGCTTCTCGAGATCGTCGAGCTTCTTCGCGAGGTCATCCGCGGTCGGCGCGTTGAATTGCGTGATCCGCGCGTAGCCGATTTTCAGGTCGCCCGTTTGCTCCGCGGGCAAAAGCTTCGCATCCTTTACGCTCGCCACCTTGATGTTTTCCCGAGTGAGGGTGAAGTCCTTGATCTCCTTCGTCGCCGGCCGCACGATCGTCAGGGTGATCTTCGTGCCGGGCTCGCCGCGGAGGCGATTCACGGCGTCGTTCAGGTCGAGTTTCTCGGTCGATTCACCGTCGATCTTCGCGATCTTGTCGCCCGGCATCAGCCCCGCTTTGAAGCCGGGCGAATCTTCCATGGGTGAGACCACGATCAGGTCGCCATCGCGCTGCGAGACGACCACGCCGAGCCCGCCGAAGCGGCTGTTCGTGTCGTCCTGCATCCCTTTGAAATCCCGCGGCTCCATGAACTGGGAATGCGGATCAAGACTGCTCAGCATCCCTTTGAGGGCAGCGTGGGTCAGGTCGTCGTAGCTGATCTTCTTTGCATCCACGTAGTCCTGACGAATGAGCTGCATGGCTCGCGCGAAGACGGCGATGCTCGAGTAGCCGGTGTCTTCCTTCTCCTGGGCAGCGACGGCTCGATAAAGTCGCGCCCCGAGCGCGAGGTTGAAGAGCACCGTGAGGACGACGACAGCTTGCAGGAGCCGCTTTTTCATGGCGCGAAAGCTAGCACGCACGCGGTGAAATGACGAATGACGAATGACCAAGCGCGCCATTGGTCAGTCGAGCTTGGGGAAGAGATGGCCGAGGATCATCTCCTGCGCGAATGTGGCGCTCTTTTTTTGGTAATCCCCGATGAGCTTTGCGGTCTCGCCTTTGTCCGCATACGCCTTCCAGAGCCGGTCGAGCGCGATGCCCTCGCTGGGATTGGCGACGAGGACCTGCCGGTAGCGCTCGAGCACTTTGTCTTCCGGCTGCTGCGTTTTATCCGGCTGCTGCGCAGCCAGCGGGGCGCCGAGGAGGAGCAGGAGCGCGAGAGTGCGGCGGATGGGCATGAACGGGTGGATGGGATGGGAACTATTGCGAGTCCCGAAGGAAAGGCAACCCGGGTGGCACTCCGGGTGGAGCACTCGACCCGAGTGCAGTTGCCGACGACCCGCCGGGAATGCCGCGCGGCGCTTCGCCTCGCTGCGCGCGCCCACATCATCTGCGCCTCCATGATCCCTTATTTTCCTGTCAAACGTTGAACCATGAACCCTTTCTCCACTGTCTTCGAGTGGGCGAGCAGGACCTGTAAACCGTCCCGAAGCTCCCCGCCCCGCCCCCGAAACGGAGTTTCGCCGCGTGGGACCGCTCCCAAAGCGCTGCGCTAACTTTGGGACCGAGATGGAACACGCCCTCGACACTTCTCACAGTGGTTAGGCCTCGCGGTCATTCAGGAAGTTCAATTAGGGTCGTGCCGAAGCAGTCGATTCGCCGCGATTGGCTTAAGGTTGGAATCAGAGCAATCAGCGGTCTGCACCGAATGGTAGGGGTGACAAGTTGTTGCGGGGTGGAAAAGTGTTCAGTCATTCTATAACGCACGGCGGGGTCAAACCATTCCAACCTCTGCAAGTCCATGTCGCCAGGATCAAGACTGGGTGGTAAGCCAGGAAATCGCGAGACGAGTATGGAGAAATTGTTTGGGGTGAGTGTGAGAATTAGTTTCGGGTCGAAGGATGTTGTGTCTGTCACGAATCGCTTGAGGATGATCCCCTGCGGAGCGGTGATGCTCGCGGTAATCTCAATGAATTGCGGGAGCACTGGGTCGCTTGGTTCAGGTTCGTTCATTTGCTGTTTGCTTTGAGATATTCATTGGCGAAAACCTCCGTGTGATCGCCCAAAGCGTCGAGAATGAACTGCGTGCCGGAGGTGGATATACCTGTGCCGCCGCGGATCCATGTTTTGCCAAGTTTGCTAAATTGCGTGTCTCCATCCCAATATATTACCGGTCGGGTGAAGAAGAGGTCCAGTGAGAAGGATGAACCAATGACTTTGACGTTGATGTAGAGATAAGTGTAGTCGTTGTCTCTCTTGTCGGACGGCTTGAGGCCGCTCTTACGGAGAACGCTGTTGACTCTAGCCTCAATTCGCTCACGCGTAAGACCCCGTTTCTCCGTTTCAGGGGAAACCTCCTCGACTAATACACCGATTACTTTAGCATTGGAATTCTCAAGACCAGTGCCCGGTTGTACGGTTTCTGTGGCGTTGACGCGAAATGGCTCCGCTAAAAGTGCAGCGGCAAAAATAAGATGGATAAGGGTAGTATTCATTGCGCGTTTACGGAAAACTAATGAGACGCAGACAAGATCATTTAGTATTTAGAGGCGAAAAGATTTCGTCAACAGTTCGGCTCTTTTGGTGGGGATGGCACGACATTGCGAAGCGGGTTTCATTTCCACGGCGATGAGTTTTGCAAGAAGGGGGTGCTTTCACAAGGCTGCCGTGGAGAGCGCGTGGAGTGGGGTGCGGCCTCGTGGTTCCTCATCTCGCTTCCAAAGTTAGCGCAGCGCTTTGGGAATGCTGGTTCTGGGAGGACTCTGTCTCCGGGTGGGCGAGCAGGACCTGTAAACCGTCCCGAAGTTCCCCGCCCCGCCCCCGAAACGGTGAGGTATAAAGGCGGTGAGGTATAAAGGGACAGGGTATAAAGGGACAGGTCTTTAACCGTTAACCGCGTTGTAGTCGCGTTTCCATGGCAGCGGTTTTTTCTGGCGCGGTGCTGTCCGTACCCTCAGTCCGAATCGAGGACGAGGATGGCGTCTAAAGGGACAGGTCTTTAATCGCGTTTTTCTTTAATCGCGTTTTTTGGGAACGAGATCGACGGAAAGGCAACCCGGTGGGCGCGCCGGGTGGAGCACTCGACCCGAGTGCGATTGCCGGCGACCCGCCGGGAATGCCGCGGGGCGCTTCGCCTCGCTGCGCGCGCCCACATCATCTGCGCCTCCATGATCCCTTTTCCCCTGTCAAGAGTTGAACCATGACCCTTTCTCCCCCCATGACCCTTTCCTCCCTTTCTCTCCGCGATTTGCTTTTCCGCCGTCAGTTCTGATGCGAGCGGAAGAAACGCTTGGCCTGGCCTCGGATTGAATACAAGCGGCTGATCAAGCCGCCCGTGCCGCTGATGTTCGCCTCGATCGTCGCCCAGTTCGTGAGGTCGAAGGACGCTTCGATGCTGTAGTTGCTACCGATTGCAGTGCCAAATACAAATTCGACCGCAGGGAAGATGCCTGAATAGGTGCCTGAATCACTCAGATAGCGGGCCACCGTGAAGTCGTTGTTGCTGCCGTTTAAGGAGTAACCCGCCACCGCGATCTTCCCATCGGCCTGCAGCGCCACGCTGGTGCATTGAGCGTCGCCGCCGCTGGCGGTGATTACTATACCGGTGCCGCCAAAACTCGTATCGAGGCTGCCGTTGGTATTATAGCGGGCCAGAGCGAAGTTGCCGTTTGGTTCAGTGGAAGTTCCCGCCGCGACGATCTTCATGTCGCTCTGCACGACCACACCAAAAACAGTGTCGTCGCCGCTGCTGATGCCGGTGATAACCTTGCCGGTGCCATTGAAGCT
>JANPHH010000360.1:0-12665 GCA_031424375.1 Chthoniobacter sp.
CTTAGTCTTGCCCGACGACCAACTCGACGCCGTGCTCGCGCTGGAAAAGATGAAGGTCACGCACCTCACCGAAGTGCCGGAGCGCACCGCCTTCTTCGCCACCGAGGACTTTCCCTACGACCCGGCCGCGGTGGAGAAGACGCTGCGCAAACCCGGCGCCATCGAGCGTCTGACGCAACTCGCAGAGTGCTACTCGGCGGTGGAAAATTTCGACTCCGCGACTCTCGAAGCAAAACTGAAGGAACTGGCAACAACGCTCGCGGTGAAACCCGCCGAATTCATCCACCCCGCGCGCCTCGCGGTGAGCGGTCGCTCCGTCGGCCCGAGCCTCTACCACATGCTGGAAGTGCTCGGCCGCGACCGCGTGCTCGCCCGCATCGCGCGGACCATCGCCACCTTCCCCGCGTGAAAGACGTTTACACGCTCGCCGATCTCCGCGACTGGCCCGCCGCCACGGCCGGCGAGGTGCCGCCGCTGCGGCTCGCAGTCTTCGGCGACCCCGTCGCACATTCGGCGTCTCCGCCGATGCACAATGCCGCGCTCGAAAAAGCCGGCATCGCCGCCAGCTACTGCCGCCTGCACATTCGCGCCGAAGAACTCGCCGAAGCCGTGCGTCTGCTTGCGCCGGCTGGCTTCATCGGGGTGAACTGCACCATCCCGCACAAAGCCGCGGTGCTCCCGCTCATGGATCGCGTGAACGACCACGCGCGCCGCATCGGGGTGGTCAACACCGTCACGCTCGATGGCGAAAAGCTCATCGGCTTCAACACCGACGGCCCCGGACTCGTCCGCGCGCTGCGCTCGGAGTTCGGCGTGGATCTCCGCGACCTCCGCGTGATGGTCCTCGGCGCGGGCGGCGGCGCCGGCCGTGCGATCGCCATGCAGTGCGGCATCGAAGGCTGCGAGCGCCTCGCGCTGGTCAATCGCACCCCGGAAAAAGCGCGCGAACTCGCCGTGGAACTCGCGACTTCCTTCGCCGGCCCGCGCGTCTACGGACCGAATGCGCGGCTCGAAGTGGTGCCATGGGAAGAGGACGCCGTGCGCCGCCAGATCGAGCACACCGACCTCATCATCAACTGCACCTCCGTCGGCATGAAAGCGAGCGACCCCTCACCGCTCTCCGCCTCGATCTTGCAGCCGCACCTGCTCGTCTACGACACTATCTACACCGCCCGCCGCACCCGCCTCATGCTCGCCGCCGACGAAGCCGGCGCTCGCAGCGCCAATGGCCTCTCGATGCTGCTCCACCAGGGCGCGCTCGCTTTCGAGATCTGGTTCAATCGCGATGCACCGCTCGCCGAGATGCGCGCCGCGCTCGTCGCGCACGCCGACCGAACCTGATTCCCGCCGGCTCACGATTGAGCGTCGACCCTTTTCAATCGCCGCATCGTGCCGACCCTTCCTTTCGCCTCACGTCTCGTCTCGCTCGCCAGCGGTGGCACGCTCGCCTGCGAGGAATACGGCGCGCCCGGCGGTCGTCCCCTGGTCTTCTTTCACGGCTGGCCCAGCGCCGCTGCGCAGGCCGCACTCCTCGACCGCGCGGCCCGCGAACTCGGCATCCGCGTGATCGCCGCGAGCCGCCCCGGTGTCGGCGGATCATCTCCCGAAGCGGGCCGCAAGCTCACCGACTGGCCCGCGCGCGTCCGCGAATTTTCCGCCGCGCTCGGTCTCGATCGCTTCCGCGTGCTCGGGGTCTCCGGCGGCGGACCCTACGCGCTGGCCTGCGCCTGTGCGCTCCCCGATCAGGTGGAAGCCGCCGCCGTCGTCTGCGGCGCACCGCCGCTCGTCGAGGCCGGCTCCGCCGAGGGCTTCAATCCCGCCTACCGCACGCTGCTCGCGATTCACGCGCGGCACCGCAGCGCCGCCCGCTGGGTTTTCCGGCTGCTCCACCCCTTCGCCCGACGCAATCCTCCGGCGTGGTTGATGATGATGTTGCGCGGCGCATTGGTCGGACCCGACCGCGACACCCTCGCCGATCCCGCGATCGCGGGGCTCTGTTCCGAGGGCTTCCGCCTCGCCTGGGGCAAATATCGCGACGGCGTTTTTGAGGACGCGGAAATTTACGCGCAGCCCTGGGGTTTTCCACTCGAAGACATCCGCGTTCCCGTCCGCATCTGGCACGGCACCGACGACCGCAACTTCTCCCACCTCCTCACCACCTACGGGCAGCGCATCCCGGGCTCGCTCGTCCGCGTCCTGCCGGATGAAGGCCACTACTCGCTCCCCATCCGCCGCGCGCCGGAAATTCTCGCCGACCTCTTCGCCGCGCAACCCTCGTCAGCCGAGCCGCAGCAGCCCGTCGGTTAAGATTCGCGCGCGCAGCCCACCGCGCCCTTTCAGCCACTCCTCCGCGCCGGGTGCGAAGGCCACATTCATCCACTCACACGGCGCACTCTCCTGCGTCCCGGCGAAGCGAACGCCCTGCACCGCGAACTCCTCTCCGATCAGCGAATTCAGGTCCGCGCCCGCGGTGATGATATTGCGCCGGAGCACTGACGCCGGCCGATCCCACACGTCGAACTCCGCGCAAAGTTCTTCGTAGACCTCATTGGAAAAAAACGTGACCTGACCCTTGTAGTCATCCTTGAAGTCGCAAAACCGGTCACCCTCCAACCCACGTCCGGCCAGACACTGGATCTCCAGCACCTCCACCGTCGGATGTTCGCCCGGCGCCTGCCCGTGGTGCCCGATGAAATTGTGACCCGGTGAGATGAAGAGGTGCTTGATGCGGATGGATTCGGCGACTGACATCACCGGCACTGTGCGCGACACCGCCCTTCACGCCAATGCGAACTTCGCCGCCGTCCTCCTCGCCGGCGGACGCTCCACGCGCATGGGCCGCGACAAGGCCGCGGTGCTCATCAACGGCACGCCACTCTGGCAACTCCAACTCGACAAACTCCGCGCGCTCCATCCCGCCGAACTCTACATCTCCGGTCGCCGCGACGGACCCTTCGCCGCAGCCGGCGTGGAGATCGTGGAAGACGAATCGCCCGACCTCGGTCCGCTCGGCGGCATCGCCGCCACGCTCGCGCGGATGACCTCGCCACGGCTCCTCGTGCTCGCCATCGACCTGCCCGCGATGACCCCCGCGTTTCTCCGATCGTTGTTCGGGGAAAGCGGCTGCCTCATTCCGCAGCGCGGTGATTTCTTCGAGCCGCTCGCCGCCGTGTATCCGAAAGCCGCAACCGCCCTCGCCCAGACCGCGCTGCAACGCACCGATCGCTCCATGCAGCGCTTTTGCCGCGAACTCGTAGCTGCCGACCTCGCACATCCGCAACAGCTCGCCGCCACGGCCCTGCCATACTTTCGAAATCTCAACGAACCGCGCGATCTCGCGCCGGATTGAGAAGGACTGCCGGAATTCAAAAACACGCCTGTCATCCCGAGCGCAATGGCGGGAGCTTCAGGCGACCAGAATGAAGTCGAGGGACCTCGGGATGCAGGAAAATCCACGATCTCTCGAAGGCCGAGGTCCCTCGGCTTCGTTACACTCCGCTCGGGATGACAGGCCCTTTTGAGAACGTCTAAAAGAACGGGTTTCGTCTTCATCCTCTTCCTCTTCCTCATCCTCTTCATCTTCATCCCGCCAAAGTGGAGTTGGATTTGAGGAAGAGGATGAGGACGAAATCGCGCAACGACTTTACAGACGCCCTTTTGAATTTCCGCTCCGCTCTGTGGACCTCACGGAATCCCCTGCCCCGCCCGATACATCGCCAGCACTTCGCCCGCGGCGAGCGCGCGGCGGAAGACGAGCACCTCGTCCATCCGGCCGTTGAAATTGCGAATCGCCTGCGCGTCGCGGCGGCCCGTTTCGTTCCAGTTGCCCAGCTCCGCGTGATCGAGCCGCACCACCGGCACATTTGCCGGCGCGATCGCCAGGTCCGCGATCGGCTGCCCATTCAAATAGTGAATCACTCGCCCCGTCGCACGATCGAACGTCGCCACGAGATGCGTCCACTGCGCCATCCGCTCCGGCGGAAAGACCGGCGCGGTTTGGTAGTTCCGCCCCGCGTGCAGACCGAGGATGAGCTCGCCCTTTTTGCTGATCTGCCAGTGCACGTCGCCGTCTTCCCATCCGTCGCACATCAGCAGCGAATTGTAGACACGATCGAGACTGTCGACCCGCACCCACGCCGCGAAGGTGAACGAGGGAAACTCCCCCGGCGCGCTCAGCCGCACCCGATCCGTCACGGCGCGAAACTCCAGCGCCTGCTTGCCCGGCCAGCGGCCTTCATTCCAGCGGCAGCCCACGATCGAACCATCCGGCGCGCGGCCCGCATCGTTGGTGGCATTCGGCAGCGTTCGCGCCCACGGGGTGCCGGTTTGGAAATCGAAAAAGAGCACGAGTCCCGGCAGCGTCGCGACCTGCCGCGCGCTCGCCTGCCAGCTCGCGTGGCGCGCCCGCACGCCGGAGGCCGCACGCAGTTCGAGCTGTTCGCTGGAGGGAAAAATGGGCGCCGCTTCGTTGAAGGAAGTCAGCTCGCCCGCCGCTGTCACCCGCATGCTCCCACCTTCGCGCAAGGCCTGCCGCGCGCCCGCGCCCTGCACTTCCACCGTGCCGCGAAAGACGTGGACATCCGTCGCGCCATCGGCCCGCACGTCCATGCCGAACTCCGTGCCCGCATCAATGATCTGCGCCTTCGGTGAATCGACGCGGAACCCGCGCGCCTGCGGCGGCACCTCGGCAGTGAGCCGACCCAGGCGACAAAATGCGATGAGCGGCGCCTTCAGTTCCAGCTCCGCCGGACCCTCCAGAATCACCCGCGCACCCGATACAAACTCCACCTGCGCGAGTCCGGATTTCAGCCGCAGCCAGCCCCGCGGCAACACCGTCCCAGCTTCCCGAGAAGCCGAGTCACTCCAAACCGCATCCACGGTCTGGCCGAGCACCGCCACGCCGTCGGTCAGCAATTCATCCGGCATTCGCTCCACCCGCCACGTCAGTGCCAGACCACCGAGCAGCACACACGCCGCCGCCGCGAGCCAGGCGATCCGGCGGAAGGGAAAGCGCACGATCTTTTCCACGGCCGCGCCGGTGCCCCACGTCTGCTCACCGTACTGGCGCAGGAGCGCGTGAAATCGCGCCTTTTCCCAAAACAACGTGCGCGCTTCCGGCGAGGAAAGCAGCATGCGCTCGAGTTCGCTCTTCTCGTCGGACTCGAGCGCACCGTCGACGTAGCGATCGAGCAAAAATCCGAGTCGTTCGGCATCCATCGCAGCTAGACCGGTTGCGCGCGGAGCTTGGCCTCGACGCACTCTTTCAAGACATCGCGGGCGCGGGAGAGCGCGACGTAAATGGAGTTCGGTGTCCAGCCGAGGATCTTCGCGATCTCGGCCGGCTTGTGCGCCTGCTGGTAGCGCAGTTCCATCGCCCGCCGGGCCTGCGGCGCGAGGTGGGTCATGCACTCCGCGAGCAGCTTGATCCGCTCATCCTCACCCTCCACCTCCGGCGCGCAGGCGCAGAGCGATTCGATCACTTCCGGCGCGAGCGGTTGCGCGCCACTCGCCGCCTTGCGTCCGGATTCGAGCACCTTGTAGCGCGCGATCGTGCACGCCCACCCGAGGAAATTGCTGCCCGGCTGAAAGTCCGTCGCCTTCTTCGTCACGGTGAGAAACGTCTCCTGCAACACATCATCCACCCGCCCGAAATCCGGCATCAGCGAGATGATGAATCCGCGAAGCTGCGACGAGTGCTGGATGAAAAGCATCTGCACGTGAGCGATGCGGGGGTCGATGTCGTCGGCCATGGCTGTGAGGGAATGAATCGGTTCGGCGGAATCTTAGCCGGACCGGGCCGCCGTTCCCGCGGCGCCTGAGCCCGGCGCAGTGCGGCCCTGAATTACGACGAGAGTCCCCAGGAAAGCAGCCGGTAGGAGTCGTCCCACACTTTCTTGTCGCCGAGCACCACGGTGATCACGTCGCGGCCATTGTAGCTCGCACTGCCGATGAGGCAGTGGCCGGCGGCCTCCGTATAGCCGGTCTTCATCCCGTTGCAGAGCGGCCACTTGCGGAGGACTTGATTCGTGGATTCGAAGGTGCGCGTGCGTCCGTCATTGTAACGCCACGTCACCGAGCGCTGGCTGACGATGCTGCGGATGACGCGGTTCTTGTAGGCAGCGAGCGCCACTTTCGCCATATCGCGAGCGGTCGAATACTGCCCGGGCGCAGGAAGTCCGTTCGGGTTCACAAAGCGCGAGGTGCCCATGCCGAGTTGCGTCGCCCGGCTGTTCATCTTGGCCGCGAATGACTCGATGCTACCGGCGTTGTCTCGGGCGAGCGCGCGGGCGACGTCGTTCATGCTTTTGACGAGCAGGATCTGCAGGAGCTTGCCGCGGCCGTAGGTCTCGCCCGATTTGAGGTAGAGTTTCGACGGTTCGGCGAAGGTGTCGACCGGTTGGATGCGCACGTCGGCATCGAGCCCGCCATCTTCGGCGATGATCAGCGCGGTGAGAAGCTTCTGCGTGCTGGCGACCGGACGCGCGTCGTCGGCATTGTGCTCAAAGAGGACCCTGCCCGTCTGCGCATCGACCACGATCGCCGAGGCGGCCTGGATCGCGGGCGGCGCGCTGTCGTCACCGGCAGCGAAGGCTTCTTGGACGACGCGCTTCTTTGGGGCCGCCGTCGCCGCGGGTTTCGCCGCGGAGGACGCCTTGGCAGCGGTGGTTTTTTTCGGGGTCGGCGCGACTTTCGTTACCGGCTCGGCTTTCCTGACCGTGGTCTCGGCGTGCGTTGAGCCCAGGCAAACCAGAGCGAGGAGAGTGGCGGCAATAATTCGGCGGATCATGTCGCGCGCAAGTAAAGGAATCCGGAGCGCTTCTGCAAGCGGCATGAGGAAGGGATGAAGGCGGAAGGGTGAAGAAAGCGGGGGGGATCGGAGGGACGTCCACTCGTTCGTCACCATCTTCTTCATCCCTCATCCTTCCGACTCCTACTCTTTTACTTCGGCGAGCTTCTTCTGCATGTCCGCATCCGGAGCCGCACCGAGATTGAGCGCCTGCTGGTAATGCCGGCGCGCGAGTTCCACGGCGGGTGGGGTGCGCTGAAGATAGAAGACCGCGAGATTGAAGTGCGCCTCAGGATAGTCCGGCGCGAGCGCGATGGCTTTGCGCATCTCGTCCTCCGCGCCGAGATACCATCCCTTTCTCCCGATCGTGACGCCGAGGTAGTGGTGGGCCCGCGCGTCCTTCGGCTCATAAAGCACGGCCTGCGCGAGCGCGGCGAAGGCCGGGTCGAGCTTCCCCTGGTCGTAGTAGACCACGCCGAGGATCAGCCAGCCGAGGCCGCTCTCGGGCTCGGAGCGGACCACGCGCTTGAGCACCTGCTCGGCGTCCTCGTACTTTTTTGCCCGATATTCGAGCAGGCCGAGATTGATCAGCGTGGGCAGATTGCCGGGCGCGAGCTCGAGGACTTTGAGGAAGTCCTTCCGCGCGGCGTCGAGTTCATTGCGTAAGAATGCGGCAAGCGCGCGATTGGCGATCGTTTGGGCTTCCTTGGAGTTTTGCCTGCCGTCGGGCAGATGCAGTTCCACCGACGGGCTGATACGGAATTTCGGCCCCTGGGCGAAAGCCGGGAGAGCGACAGCGAGCAGCAGCGCGCAGACGAGTCGCGGCGTCATGTTACTTGCCCGCGCCGAGTTCGCGGGCCCGAGTCGTGGCTGCGCGCACGGCGCTAAAGAGCGTCGCCCGGAGCGCACCTTTTTCGAGCGCCTCGAGACCGGCAATCGTAGTGCCGCCGGGGCTGGTCACTTCCTCGCGGAGCAGCGCGGGGTGGCGACCGGTTTTCAAAACCATCTCGGCGGAACCCGCGACGGTCTGGGCTGCGAGTTGGAGCGAGAGATCGCGGGGCAGACCCATGAGCACGCCAGCATCGGAGAGCGCTTCGATCACCAGATAGATGTAAGCCGGGCCGCTGCCACTGACGCCGGTGACCACGTCGAGAAGTTCCTCTTTCACCTGCACCGCGAGTCCGACCGCGCCGAGGATTTGTGAGGCGAAATCGGCATCGGCCTGCGTGGCCGTGTCGCCGAGGGAATAGGCGGACGCCCCGCGCTGGACGAGTGCCGGGGTATTGGGCATCACGCGAATGATCCGCGCGCCGCCACCCGCGGCCGCTTGCAGCTTTTCGATGGGCAGCCCGGCGACGATCGAGATGATGAGCTTGCCCTTCAGCTTTTCCGCGAGCGACCGCAAGACCGCGACCGCGTCGTTCGGTTTCACCGCGAGCACGAGCGCGTCGGCGAAGCTCGCGAGTTCTTCGTTGGTTTTCGCGCTCACCTGCGCTTCGTTCGCGAGTTTTTCCGCCACGGCCGGATAGGCGTCGCTCACCGCGATCGCGTCCCGGGCGACCACACCCGCCTGCACGACGCCCTGCACGAGCGCGGTGGCCATTTTTCCGGAGCCGATAAAGCCGAGTTTCATCGGGGCAGAGTTAGCGGCGGCGTGGGGGTTGGAAAGCAGAATTGGGCCGGGGACTCCACCTCGACGCAAAAACGGGCGGACTTCGTGAGAAGCCCGCCCGTTCGATGAATCGCTGCCGCTCGGTCAGCTCGCGCCGGCCGGCTCTTCGCTCAAGGGTGTCGCCGACTTGAAGGTGAGCTTGCCGTTCTCGACGCTGACGTTCGCGGTGTCGCCCGCTTTCAAGGTGCCGCGGAGAATCTCCTCGGCCATCGGATCTTCGAGGTAACGCTCCACCGCCCGGCGCATTGGACGCGCGCCATACTGCGGATCGTATCCCTTCTCGATGAGGAGATCCTTCGCCTTCTCGTCGAGGACGATGGTGATCTCCTTGATCTTGATCCGCGCGGCGACCTTCTTGATTTCGAGGTCCACGATGGTGAGCAGCTCGGGCTTGCCCAGCGTGTGGAAGACGATCAGGTCGTCGAGCCGGTTCACGAACTCGGGTTTCAGCACCTTCTTCGCTTCGTCGAGGATCTTCTCCTTCATCACGTCGTAGGCCTGCTCGTCCTTCGCGTTCATCGCCCCGAAGCCCATCGTCGTCGACTTCTTGATCAGCTCGGCGCCGATGTTCGAGGTCATGATGATGATCGTATTGCGGAAGTCGATCTTGCGCCCGAGCGAGTCGGTCACCTTGCCCTCTTCCAGGATCTGGAGAAGGAGATGCATCACATCGGGGTGCGCCTTTTCGATTTCATCGAAGAGGACCACGGAATACGGGCGACGGCGCACGGCCTCGGAAAGCTGGCCGCCTTCCTCGTAACCGACGTAGCCGGGAGGCGAGCCGATCAGGCGCGAGGCCGTGAACTTCTCCATGTACTCCGACATGTCGATTTGGATAAGCGCGTCACGGTCGCCGAACATGAACACGGCGAGGGTCTGCGCGAGGAACGTCTTACCGACCCCGGTGGGCCCGAGGAAGATGAACGAGCCGATCGGACGGCGCGGGTCTTTGAGGTCCGCGCGGGAGCGGCGAAGCGCCTTGGAGATGGCGATGACCGCTTCGTCCTGGCCGATGACCCGGCCGCGCAGCTCTTCTTCCATCTTGAGCAGCTTGGCGGTTTCGGCCTGCTCCATGCGGTTGAGCGGGACGCCGGTCCACTTCGAGACGACGTGCATGATGTCGTCCTCGGTGACCACGACTTCCTTCTCTTCGCGCTGTTCGCGCCATTCGGTGAGAATGCGTTCGAGCTTCTCCTTGGCCTGCTTCTCGGTGTCGCGCAGGGCCGCAGCTTTTTCAAAGTCCTGCGCCTTGATCGCGCCTTCCTTGCGCCCACGGATCTCTTCGATCTCCTTCTCGATTTCCTTCACGTTCGGCGGGCGCGTCATGGAGCCGATGCGGGCGCGGGCGCCAGCTTCGTCCATCACGTCGATCGCCTTGTCGGGCAGGAAGCGTCCGGTGAGGTAGCGGTCGCTGAGCTTCACGGCCTGCTCGAGCGCTTCGTCGGTGTAGCGCGCTTTGTGGTGCGCTTCGTACTTCGACGCGAGTCCCTTCAGGATCTGGATGGCCTGCTCCACGGTCGGAGCTTCCACTTTCACCTGCTGGAAGCGACGTTCGAGCGCGGCGTCCTTCTCGATGTATTTGCGATACTCGTTCAGCGTGGTCGCGCCGACACACTGCATCTCGCCGCGGCTCAGCGCCGGCTTGATGATGTTGCTCGCGTCCATCGCGCCTTCGGCGGAACCCGCACCCACGATGGTGTGCAGCTCGTCGATGAACAGGATCACGTTCTTGGTCCGGCGGATCTCGTCCATCACGGCCTTGATTCGCTCTTCGAACTGACCGCGGTATTTCGTTCCCGCGACCATCAGGGCGAGATCGAGCGTGATCACTTTCTTGTCGCGGAGCAGCTCGGGCACGTTGCCCGTGGCGATCTCCTGCGCGAGGCCTTCGACGATCGCGGTCTTGCCGACGCCGGCTTCACCGATCAGCACGGGATTATTCTTCGTGCGCCGGCACAGCACCTGGATCACCCGCTCGATTTCACTCGCGCGGCCGATCACCGGATCGATCTCGCCCTTCTTCGCCAGCTCCGTGAGGTCGCGACCGAAGGCGCGCAGCGCGGGTGTCTTCACATCCTTGCCACCGCGAGCGGAGCCGCCGGAAGGTCCTTCCGATTGCTGGTCCTGCTCGGATTCCGGCGGGGTGAAATTCGGGTCGAGCTCCTTCAGGATCTCGTTGCGGGTGCGCTCGATATCCACTTCGAGATTTTTCAGCACCCGAGCGGCCACCCCTTCACCCTCCCGGAGCAGACCGAGCAGGATGTGCTCGGTGCCGACGTAGGAGTGGTTGAGCGACTTCGCTTCCTTGCCGGCGAGGGCGAGCACCTTCTTCACGCGCGGCGTGTAGGGGATGTTGCCCACCATCTTGGTCTCCGGACCGCTGCCGACTTGTTTCTCGACTTCCATTCGCACGGTCTCGAGATCGAGCCCCATCTTCTGGAGCACGTTCACGGCGACGCCCTGGCCGAGCTTGATCAGACCGAGCAGCAGGTGCTCGGTGCCCACATAGTTGTGGTTAAAGCGATCGGCCTCTTTACGGGCGAGGGCGAGCACCTGTTGCGCACGGGGTGTGAAGTTATTCATCATTGGATTTACAGCTGCCGCAGATTTCCAATCGGCGCTCCATCCGTATCGGTTTGCTGCGGCGAGTGCAACTTGATGCGGCTGGAACTCACACGCAAGCGGTGTCGCAAACAAGCCGGCACTTTTTGGGTCATACGCCGCTGCATAGCAGCCACGGTGCCGTGGAGGCTTCTCGACCGCGCCGGAGTGGAAGTATGTCGCCTTCCCGTGGGCGGACGGATGGCTTGGAGAAAAGGAAACGGCGCCGGGAGCTACTCGGCGTGGGCGAATTTCACCACGGGATGTGCGTAAAACTTGATCTCCCCATTCGCGAACGCCTTCCGGTGATTCCCAAAACCCTTCTTCAAATTGCCGAGCCGATAGTTGGTGCCGCCCGCCTGAATGATGTCCGGCCCCTGCTGCACGATTTCTTCCTCGGTACGGGTCCCGGGGCGAATCAGCGCGATGTGCCCGGACTTTTTCGGGTCGCCATTCTTGTAAACGGCCACCACGACCTCTCCGCGGTTCGCGCAGTCCTGCGCTTCGCCCCCCGTGGCCACCGGCGTCCAGCCTTGTTCGCGACCCTTCTCCGGCAGCCAGTCGTACTGGGCATTGGCGAGCAACACCGCGCTGTGCTCGGGCGGCCGGAGCAAATAGACACCGAGCCGCTCGCACGCCGACGCGGCGAACTGGCTGCAATGCGTATGCTTCCCGTCATCCTTGATCTCCTTCCCCGTCGGCAGTCCGGTGCGCCAGTCCACGATCGCGCCGGCGATCCACAGTTCCTCCACGCGGAGCGAGTCGTAAAATTTCCCGAGCCGCTCCGCCGCGGGAGAGATCGGCTCGAGGGCAAAGCAAATCGCAGGAACCGCGCAAAGCATCGCGACCAGAAAGGCGGGGAGTTTCATGCGTCCTGAAACCTCATCGGTCGCATTTCGTTTCGCCGGCTGCGGATTCCCCGCGTCTCGCCCCTCACCAACCGGGCAGCCCATCCCGTTCAACCCCGCCGCCGATGCTCCCGCCGGGCTACACTCACCCGACCCATCACTCTGTCATCCCGAGCGGAATGAAGAGAGCCTGAGCGACCGAAATGAAGTCGAGGGACCTCGGAATGCCGGGAACTGCACGATCTCCCGAAGGCGGAGGTCCCTCGGCTTCGTTACCCTCCGCTCGGGATGACAGGGCTTTTTTGAAGATCGCCACCTCGCGCTCAGGGGAGATGACGCCGGAGGATGCGAAGGTAGGGCGTGTCCAGCGCCGCAGTCGCGCGCCGGACTTCGCGCAGCTTTTCCCGGAGTGCGAGCCAGACGTCCGGCTCGAGCGTCTCCAGTTCCCCGTCCGAGTTCAGACGCATCTGCGCCACGTAGCAGAGAAAATCGGGGAACCACTCGGGAGGCGGGCCGGCAGTAGCCGGGAGGATGCTCCACACCCGCGCGGTCGCGTCCCCGGAAGCGGTGACGATGCGGGTGCCATCGACGCTGAACTCTGCGCTATTCACCGCGCCCTCGTGGCCCGCGAGGGTGGCGAGGACCTTCCCCGTCGCGGCGTCCCACATCCGCGCGGTCTGGTCCGCGGAAGCGGTGACGATGCGGGTGCCATTGCGGCTGAACTGCGCGCTCGTCACGGCGTCCTGAAGGCCCGCGA
>JANPHH010000361.1:0-16084 GCA_031424375.1 Chthoniobacter sp.
ATTGCGATAGAGCGAGATCTGCTCGTGCTCGGGGATGCCGGAGATGATGTCCAACTTGAACTTGCTCGGCTGTCCCGGCCGCTCGGTGAGTCCGCCGAGCCGGCCGCTGGTGGCCATCTCCAGCGCCTCGGTGCGCGTGACTTCGATGCGCTCGAAGGGGTGGTTCGCCTTGGTCTCGCGCTTCATCTCCTCCTCGATGCGGGCGAAGTCCTCGGGAGTGATGCGGTAGGGCAGCTCGAGGTCGTAGTAAAAGCCATTGTCCACCGGCGGACCGGCGGCGAACTGCGCCTCGGGGAAGAGCTTGAGGATCGCGGTGGCGAGCACATGCGCGGCGCTGTGGCGGATGCGTTCGAGTTCCGTCATTTTCTGACGCTCTTCGGGAGTCTGGCGATCTTCGGGCATAGGAATTGGGGAGGGGAAGGTAGGTTTTGCCCGCGGGCGTCGCAAGCGCGGACGCGATCCAAAACCGGAGGGACGCGCTCCTGCGCGCTCCCAATTCTCCGTGGGCGGAGGCGGTGGGTGCAGGCCGCCCCGCCGTTGCCCGCGCCGGAAGTTTGGGACGCGCGGGAGCGCGTCCCTCCGGGTGGGGGCGCGTTACCAGCGCAGCTCGTTTAGCTCGCCTTGGTAGGGCCAGGCTTCGCGATCCGTTACAAGGCCGGCGCGCACGGGGTTTTCGCGGACGTATTCCCATTTCTGGTCGTAGCTCTCGTCGCTGCGGAGCTGGCGGTCCCAGTGGTCGCGTTGGAGGACGGGCTTCTCCGTGGCGACGGGCCATGCTTTGGTGAGCTGGCTTTTCCAGAACTGCATCCATTTCTCCAGGGTGCAGTCGGGCTCTGCGGGCGCGCAGAAGAAGTGGAGGTGATCGGGCATGATGACGTAGCGGCCGATGAGCCAGAAACGCGCGGCGTTCCACGTTCGCTGGAGCAGGGCGTGGGCGGCCTCGTTCGCGAGGCATCGCTGTCGGCCTTGCGTCACGACAGTGACGAAGACGATCACCGGGCGATCACCCGCGGCGAACGGTAGAATGTGGATGGGATGCTTGCGGCCAGCCATCGGAGGGACGCGCTCCTGCGCGCCCCCTGTTTGGTAAGGGGGCGGGGAGGAATTGTGAAGCGGGAATTCCGCGAGGGGACGCCAGGGAAAAGTCAGGGAGCGCGCAGGAGCGCGTCCCTCCGGTTAGATCGTGGTGAGGACGCCCACGTCGGCGGTGCCGGTGTTGGCGGTGGCGAGGTCGAGGCGGCCGTCGCCGTTGAAGTCGGCGAGCACGACCGCGGAGATTTTGCGCGGCGGGATGTTGTCGAGATCGAAGGTGAGCGCGGGAGCGAAGAGGCCGGAGCCGAGATTGCGCAGCACGCTCACGGTGCCGGCGGCGGTGTTGCCGATGACCAGGTCGGCACGGCCGTCACCGTCGAGGTCGCCGGCGGCGATGGCGGTGGGGGCGTTGTTGCCGGGGCGCGCGAGCTTGAGCTGCGAGCTGAAGGCCGTGGTGGCGGGCGCCGCATTGAACAAGACGCTGACGAAGCGACTGACGCCATGCGTGACCGCGAGATCGGGACGCCCATCGCCATCGAAATCCGCGATGGCGAGCGCGGTCGGCTTCACGCCGACGCGCGTGGCCACGGGCGCGTCGAAGGTGAACCCGGGATTCGCGCGGAGCAGCGCGACGGTGCCCGAGCCGCCATTGGCCACGGCGATGTCGAGCCGCCCGTCGCCGCTGAAATCGGCGAGCACGAGATCGGTGGGCGCGGTACCGCCGGTGGCGAGCTTCACCGCCGGGCCGAAGGTGCCGTCGCCGTTGCCGGGGAGAATGCTCACGGTGTTGCCGGCGGAGACCATCACGAGGTCCAGCTTGGTATCGCCGGTCACGTCGGCGGTGCGGAGGGCGCCGGGAGTTTTCGTGGTGGGGAAAAGCGCGGGCGCCGCGAAGGTGCCGTCGCCGGCATTGAGGAAGATGGCGACGTTACCCGAGCCGCGGTTCGTCACCGCGATGTCGAGGTGCGAGTCGCCGTTGAAGTCCGCGAGCACCACACCGCGCGGCGCCTTGCCCCCGGTGCTGAGCTGGGTCGCGGAGAGAAAGGTGCCATTGCCCGCATTGGTCAGGATGAGGATGGAATTCGTTTTCGCATCGGCGACGACGAGGTCGTTGCTCACCACCGCGCCCTTGCCGAAGAGATTTCCCGACACCACCGACGCGGGGCTTTTCCCTGCATCGTAGGTGGCGGGCGTGGCAAAGGCGACGCCGCCCGGCGCGTTGCTCGCGGTCTCGCCGCTGAGCGTCACGACCAGCTTCGCGAGGGCTGCGGAGGAGCCGAAAACATTGTCCACGCCGAGGCCACCATTCACCGTGAGCTGGTCGGTCGCATCGAAGCCGGACAGCTCGATCGATGGACCGAAGCCGCTGATCTTCACGCCTGTGGCAATCGAGTCCACGCGGAGGTGATCGTCGAGGTCGGAGCCGTTCAGGGTGAGCGAATCGAGCGCGCCGTCGAGCGCCAGATCGATCCGCACGGCCCGCAGGCTCGTGGTCGCGAGATCGCCCGAGGTCAGCGCGTCCGCGCCGCCGAACGCATTGAGTTCCAACTGCTCCACAGCGACGGAATCCATGGTGATGTTGGCGATATTGCGAAAGAGCCGGAAGTGGCCATTCAACGCCGAGAAAGTGATCGCTTCAGTCGCATTTGATCCGTTGAAAGTCAGCAGGTCCGTGCCCGCGCCGCCGTCGATGGTGTCGCTGCCGTCGCCGGGATTCCACACGAAGGTGTCGAGTCCCTCATCGCCGAAGAGCAGGTCGCTGCCCTGCCGTCCGACGATCGCATCATTCCCCACGCCGCCGCGAATCACATCCCCGAAAGTGCCCCCGGTGAGCGTATCGCTCCCGGGGCCGCCATCGATGTCCAGGGCCACGCCGGCGGTCGTTCCCAAGACCGTGTCGTTGCCCGCGCCGGTGCGGATCCTGAGCGTCCCAAATGATTCGCCCGCCCGGGTGAGGGTAAAGCCAAAGCCGGAGATCGTCGTGGCATCGATCACGAGGTTCACCGCCGCCGTGCCGGCTGCATCGTTCACCTCGAGCACATCACCATCGGCACCCGTGTTGGTGACGGAGAAGCTGGCCTGGAGCTGCGTCGCGCGCTGATCGCCCCCGAGCACGACCGTGTCGGTACCCGCCCCGAGGATGATCGCCACCGAACTCCCCGCGGCAGCGGCCAGCGTCTGCACACCGGGCGTGGCGGTATCGAAATCCGTCGCGCTGGCGAAGCCGAAATCCCCGGTATCAAACCGGTTGTGGGACAGCAACCCGCCGACCGCGGTGATGATGAGCGTGTCGCTGCCGAGATCGCCGGTGAGCGTGGCGGCCGCGCCGACGAGCGTGGCGGCGTAGGCCGGGGCGATGCGACTTTCCAAACGTTCGATGCGCGTGAAGGCGGTGAAGGGCGCACGGTGAGCGGTCCGCCGCGCGAATGGGGTGAGGTTCGCTTTCATAGCGACCACGCTAATCCTGCCGCACGAAATGGCGAGCGCGGCGGGAAATCCCGGACGCACGCGCTCCCGCGCGATCCCTAATTTCTGTGGGCGGAGGTGGCGGGCTCCGACCGTCCCGCCGCCGCTGCCCGCCGCAGGATGTTTGGGACGCGCAGGAGCGCGTCCCTCCGATTGGCGCCGCTTACGGCGCGACGTTGAAGATCACCGTGCGCGTGCTGCCGGTGGCGAAGCCGGTGAGCGTCGCGGCATTCGCATTCGCGGGGTCGCGGAAGAGCATGCCGGTGAGCTTGCGGGGTTTTCCCACCGGCTCGATGAGACTGCCGCTGACCACCCCGGTCGCAGGGCTCACCTTCAGCGTCGCCTTCCGCGTCGCGCTGGTGAAGGTGAAGGTATTCGCCGGGGTGAAGGTGAGATTTTCCGTCACCGCGCCGATCTCGCCCGCGACGGCGCTGATGGTCAGCTTGCCGGCGCCGGCCGTGCCGTTGAGGAAGTTCAGGGCGCGCTGGCCGGCGGCGGGCTTCACGTTCGGCGACCCGCTGGCCGCGACGTTGGCCAGGATGCCGTTCGGAAAGAAGGTCGTCCCGGCTGGGCGGCGGTAGGTGAGTATCACGCTGGCGAGGCGGTCGAGCGTGGCGTTATCCGTGAAGGTCAGGGTGCCGCTCAGGTAGCCCTCGCCGCCAAAGAGCGGCACGTGAATCGGGGCGGTCCCCGCCGTGAGCGGACCGAAGAGCTGGCCGCCGAAGGAGAGCTTCTGCCCGTCGCCCGCGGTGCCGACGGCGGTGACTTTGCCCGTCGGCTTCACGGTCACCAGGAGCACGCCGTTGCCGGCTGACCCGTTGAAGGCGAGCCGGGTGGAATAGACGCCCGCCATCGGGCTGGGAGATTGGGCGCTGAGCAACGTCTGGGAGGTCAGCGGGATCTCCTTCTTGCGCGCGGCGCCATTGGTGATCTCGAGCGTCGGAACGCTGGTCGCCAGATCCACGATCACGGAGATGGGCAGCGGCGGCACGGCGCCTGGCTTGGCGGGCAATTGAAAGGCCGCGACGAAGTAGCCATCCGCGCCGATCACTCCCTTGAAACCAAGGGTGGAGGCACCGGTGCGGAGCGACCCGCTCACCGAGCCTGCGAGCGTGCGGGTGAGGGTGAAGACGCCCTGCAAGCCCGGGCCAAAGTCCAATTGAAAGGCAGCGGAAAGCGTCTCCGAGGCCGGCGTGAGCTGGCGGAGGCGCAGGCGGACCGAGCCGGTGGCATTGGAGGAGTAGGCATCGATCACGATGCGGTAGGTGGTCCCCGCGACGGCGTAGAAGCTCGTGGTGGAAAGCAGCGAGTGGAAGCTGTCGTCCCCGCTCGCGACGCGGGTCAGCGCGTTCACGGCATTGCCGGTATAGACCGCGATCACCGTATCGCGCAGCCCGGTATCTTCATTGCCGCCGTCCACCGAATCCACAGTGCAAATGCCGCTCACCGTCGGCGTCCACCGCCACCACGCGGTCTGCCCGCCGCCGCCGTGATCGGGTTCGCCACCTTCCTTGGTGAAAGTAGTCAGCGCGGTCGGGGTGGAGAAGTCTCCGTTGATCGTGATATTGGGCGCGGCGGCGAAGGTATCGGTGCCATCGAGCACCGCCTCCGCCCGCGGCAGCGCGGCGCAGATCGCCAGGGAAACGAGGAGGAGCGCGCGGGAGGGGGTCGATTTCATCCGCGGATGATGCGAGGTGCGCGGCGTTTTTTCAACGCCCGGCACCAGCGCCGCGGGAAATCCCAAGAAACTGCGGTCGTCACAGTTTACGCTGGGTCATGACTTTCCCCTCCACGCACTGGACCGCGGCCGCGCTGCTCGCGAGCACCGCGCTGCTCCAGGCGGCGCCGCCGGCCAGCCTCTCGCCCTTCCTGGAAAAGCACTGCGCCCAGTGTCATGACGCGGAGACGAAAAAGGGCGGACTGGATCTGGACGCGCTGAAGTTTGAGCTGCAGGACGCGAAGGAATTTGCGACCTGGGTGAAGGTCCATGACCGGGTGCTGGAGCACGAGATGCCGCCAAAGAAAAAGCCGCGCCCGTCCGCGGGGGAAGCCGCCGCCTTCCTGCACGAGCTCGCGACGCCCCTGGCGGCGGCGGACCAGGCGCGCGCGGCGAGCGAGGGGCGCTCCACCTGGCGCCGGCTGAATCGCTACGAATACGAAAACACCCTGCGCGATCTGCTCGGCGCGCCGTGGTTGCAGATCAAGGAAATGCTGCCCGAGGACGGCGAGGCGTTTCGCTTCAACAAAGTGGGCGACGCGCTCGATGTCTCGCACGTGCAGATGGCGCGCTATCTCGGTGCGGCGGACTACGCGCTGCGCGAGGTGATGGCGCGGCAGCTCGCGAAGCCGGAGAAGCAGGTGACGCGCTATTACGCGCGCGACGATCGGTCGTTTGCGGGGCGGGTGAAGTTCGGGCAATTCAACAAGAGCCCGGAGCGCGCGACCTTCCCGATCCTCGGCGCGGCAGCAGCGGACATCCCGGCGCTGGAAGGCAAGGCGCCGATGACCGTGGGCAAAGCCGATCCGGTGCGGCGCGAGCAGGAAGCGATGGGCGTGGTGGCGAGCAGCTACGAGCCGATCGAGATTTCCTTCAGCAATTTCAAGGCGCCGCTGAGCGGGCGCTACCAGCTGCGCTTCAACGCGTTTTCGTTTTGGGCCGGGCCGGAGAGCGAGGCGAAGTGGTGGAAGCCAAGCCGCACCGATCTCACCACCGGACGCACCCGCGAGCCGGTGAGCATTTACTCCCAGGCGCCGCCCCGGCAGCTCCGTTATCTCGGCGCATTCGACGTCACCCCCGAGCCGAGTGTGCAGGCGATGGAGGTGTGGCTGCTCGCGGGGGAGACCGTCCGCGTGGATGCGGCGCGGCTCTTCCGCTCGCGACCGCCGAACTACCGCAACCCGCTCGCCGAGCCCGATGGCCAGCCCGGCGTGGCCTATCGCTGGATGGAAGTGGAGGGCCCGATCCTGGACGCATGGCCGACGCAAGGGCAGCGGCTGCTCTTCGGCGATCTGGCGATGAAGAAAACCGCGCAAGGCGTCGAAGCCGTGCCGAAAAACGCCAAGGCAGATGCGGCGCGATTGCTGCGCGCGTTTCTGGCCAAGGCGTATCGGCGGCCGGTGGAAGCCGCGGACGTGCAGCGCTTCACCGCCGTGATCCAGAAGGCGCTCGCGTCGGGCAGCAGCTTCACCGACGCGATGATCGCCGGCTACTCCGCGGCGCTCTGCTCGCCGGGCTTCGTCTGCCTGGAGGAAATGCCCGGCCCGCTCGACGACCACGCGCTCGCCGCCCGGCTCTCCTATTTCCTCTGGAACTCCACCCCCGACCCCGCGCTCCGCGAGGCCGCCAGCCGCGGCGCGCTGCGCGATCCCGCGCAGCTCCGCGCGCAGACCGAACGCCTGCTCAGCGACCCGCGCTCGGGTCGCTTCGTGAACGCCTTCCTCGACTACTGGCTCGATCTCCGCAAGGCGGACATCACCTCGCCGGATGCCGGGCTCTATCCGGACTACTACCTCGATGACCTGCTCGTGGAATCCGCCACCCAGGAGACGCAACGCTTCTTCGCCGAACTGGTGCGCGGCGACCTCCCGAGCCGGAATCTGGTCGCGGCGGATTTCGCGATGCTCAACGAACGGCTCGCCGCGCACTACGGCCTGCCCTCCACCGCAAAGGTGACCGATCCGCACAGCGAGAGCGAAGCCACCGGCGCCGCGCCGCCGAAGACCGCGCGGGTGGAAGGCGTCGCCATCCGGCGGGTGAAGTTGCCGCCGGGCAGCGTGCGCGGCGGATTGATGACCCAGGCAAGCGTTCTGAAGGTCACCGCAAATGGCACCACCACCTCGCCCGTGCTGCGCGGCGCGTGGATCATGGAGCGCATCCTCGGCCAGCCCTCGCCTCCGCCACCAGCCTCGGTGCCCGCGATCGAACCCGACACCCGCGGGGCCACCACGATCCGCGAGCAGCTCGACAAACACCGCGCGCAGGAAAGCTGCAACGTCTGTCACGCGAAGATCGATCCCGCCGGCTTCGCGCTGGAAAATTTCGACGTGCTCGGAGGCTGGCGCGAACGCTACCGCGCGCTCGGCGACGGCGACAAGGAAGCCGGCCTCGGCAAGAACGGGCAGCCCTTTGCCTTTCACCTCGGCCCGCCGGTGGACCCGAGCGGCACGCTGCCCGATGGGCGGAAATTTGACGACATCCGCAGCCTGAAAAAACTCCTCCTCGCCGATGAGCGCCAGCTCGCGCGCAACCTAGCGCGGCAGCTCGTCGTCTTCGCCACCGGCGCGCCGGTGCGCTTCGGCGACCGCGCCGAGCTGGAGCAGATCCTCGATCGCGCGGCAGCGTCCAAGTTCGGCGTGCGGACGATCATTGCGGAGATCGTGCAGAGCAGTCTCTTCCAAAACAAGTAATCAGTAATCAGTGGAAAGTAATCAGTCATCCAAGCGGTCGCGCGGCTATGTTTCCAACTTTAGAGAGTTGGAGGTTTATCGTCGGCAGCGTGCGCTGTCGAAAGACGTATTTTTGCTGTCGAAAGGTTTTCCGAACGAAGAGCGGTTTGCCCTCACGGATCAGATACGCCGGGCAGCACGCTCGATCGGTGCGCAGATTGCCGAAGCGTGGGCCAAGCGACTGTATCCGAAGCACTTCGTCAGCAAGCTGACAGACGCAGATGGCGAGCAGGCCGAGACGCAGCACTGGATTATCGAAGCGCGCGACTGTGACTATCTCACCGACACTGACGCCGAGCGGCTGCTCGGCTGGTGCGAAGAAATCGGCCGAATGCTCGGCTCCATGATGCGCAAGGCGGACGCCTTTGCGTCTTCTGACTACCGACTCCGCGAGGATTCGCCCGACTACTGCACCGAAGACACGAGGCCGGGCGAAGCCTGATCACTTTTCACTGATTACTGATTACTCAAATGAACATCTCCACCCACCGCGCCGTCTCCCGCCGCTCCTTCCTCCGTGCCTCCGGCGTCGCCCTCGCCCTGCCACTGCTCGAGGCCATGCGGCCCGCCTTTTCCCGCGCCGCCGCCGCGGCGCCCAAGCCGCGCCGCATGCTCGGGATCTGCAACAATCTCGGCCTCGTGCCCGACCGCTTCTTTCCCACCCAGGCCGGCCGCGACTACCCGCTCTCGCCGTATCTCGAAGTGCTCGCCGAGCACCGCCACGAGTTCACCGTCTTCAGCGGCGTCTCCCATCCCGACGTGGACGGCGGCCACCCGGCGGACAACTGCTTCCTCACCGCCGCCCCGCATCCCGGCAGCGGCGGCTTTCGCAATACCATCTCGCTCGATCAATTCGCCTCCGAACAGATCGGCCACCTCACCCGCTTCCCCTCGCTCACCCTCGGGGTGAATGTCGCGCAGGGTTCGCGCAGCCTCTCCTGGACCGGCGGCGGGGTGCTCATTCCCTGCGAGGACAAGGCGTCGGAAGTCTTCAAAAAACTTTTCCTGCAAGGCAACCCCGCGGAGGTCAAGGCGCAGGTGCGCCGGCTGGAGCTGGGCCGCAGCATAATGGACGCGGTCGCCGACCAAACGCGCAGCCTGCAGCGCGATCTCGGCGCCCGCGATCGTGAGCGGCTCGACCAGTATTTCACCGGGGTGCGCGATCTCGAAAAGCGGATGGAAGCCTCTAAAGAGTGGGAGCACCAACCGAAGCCGGCGGTGAAGACGCCCGCCCCCAAGGACCCGACCGACCCGCGCGAATACATGGAAAAGGCGCGCCTCATGTACGACATGGCCCGGCTCGCCTTCGAGACCGACTCGACGCGCAATATCACGCTGATGCTCGACAGCGTGAATTCCCCCGTGCTCGAAATCGCCGGCGCCGAGATCACCGACGGCTACCACAGCCTTTCGCACCACGGCAAAAGCGCCGCCAAACTCGCCCAGCTTGAATCCATCGACCGGGAACACATGAAGCTGCTCGGCCAGCTCTTCACGGGCTTGAAAGCCACCCGCGAAAGCGGCGAGACGCTGCTCGACCGCGCGATGATCCTCTACGGCTCGAACCTCGGCAACGCGAACACCCACGTGACCACCAACCTCCCGGTGCTCTTCGCCGGCGGCGGATTCAAGCACGGCCAGCACCTCGCCTTCGACACCGAGCGAAACTACCCGCTGCCGAATCTCTTCGTCTCCATGCTCCAGCGTATGGGCCTCGAGACGGATAAATTTTCGTCCTCCACCGGGACGATGCGCGGGCTCGACCTGGTCTAGGCTGGCGGCCGAAAGGCCTTTCCAGATGGGGACACGCAGGAGCGTGTCCCTCCGATCCCTGCCGGAGGGCCGCGCTCCCGCGCGACCGATTTATCCGGCCGAAACCCGCGGGTGAGGACGGCGCAAATCAGACCTCGAGAAACGCGAAGTTGTGATTCCCGATGTCGATTTCGGCGTGGTCTTTGCCGGAGGTGAGGACGAAGTTCGCGCCGCCCACGCTCAGCTTGCCGATCTGCTCGGCGACAATGCCAAAGTATTCGCCGATCCCGGTGCTGCCCGTGCCGGCGCCGATGATGGTGACGCTCGCGATCTTCGCGATCGACTTGGCGACGTTCGGCGTGATCAGCGCATCGTTGCGCCCGAAACCATTGCCCGCCGAATCATGCGCACCCGCCACGAGGTCGCTCGCGCTCCACGTGCCGAGCACTTCCACAGTGCCGATCGAGGCGTCGCCATTTACCGCCTCGGGGCGGTGGGAGAAAGGCGTGTTCTGGTCGGCCTTCGCATCCCAGCCGGCGAGAATTTTTGCGCGATCGACGTTACCTTTGATCACTACCTTGCCGAGCGCCACCATCGGCTCCGGCTGATTGGCGAAGAATTCAACGCCGCCGCCGGTGATGTAAACGGGACTGCTGGCGCTGCCCGTCACGTTGCCCTCAATCGTCAGGCTCTTGATCGCTTCGTTCGCGCGGATGCCGCCGCTCGCGACGCCCGTGCCGGAGGTGACCGAGCCGCCGACGGTCATCGTGCCGATCGTACCGAGGCTCCAGACGCTGCCGCTGCGGATCCCGATGTTGCCGATCATCGAGCCGACGATCTCCAGCTTGCCGATGGAAAAATTCGTCGAGGAAGGCCCGTTGATCATCCCCGAGACGTTGGCGGTGCCACCCTTCAGGTCGCCGCCGATCTTCAGGCTCGCGATCTTGCCGAAGGAGTTGATCGTACCGCTCAGGCCCCCATCGGCGCCCACCACATCCTTGCCGATGGAAACCGCGCCGACGTCGTAGAAGAACGAGACGTTTCCCGAGATGTCCCCGCTGCCTCCCTGGATCGAACCTCCGATCGTCACGGAGGCAACCTTGCCGCCGGTCGTCTCGCCGAAATACAGAATGCCCGTTTCCTCACCGGTGCCGCCCTTGAGATCGCCACCGACGAAGACCTTGCCCGTCGCACCTTCGTTTTGAATGGCCCCGCTGAAACGCGCGTCGCCACCCTCGATCGAGCCCGCCACCGTGACGCTGCCAAACTTTGCGGTGCCGAGATTCGTCAAAGTGCCGCGGAGCATGTCGCCCCCGACGAAGAAGGCGCCGAGCCCGCCCGACGCGGTGATCTCGCCGGTGTTAAAGAAGCCGCCGCTGCCGTCGGGGTGTTGCCCGCCGATGAAGTCGCCGATGATCGTGATCTTGCTCGCGGGCTTGTCGTTAAAAAAAATGTCCCCCGCGCCGAAGGTCGTGCCGCCCTCGAGATTTGCGCCGATGAAGAGCGAAGCGAGCGCGCTGTCGCTGTAAATCGAGCCGCTGTCCGAACCGCTCGATCCCTTCATCGAGCCGAGGATCTTCACCGCGCCGATCCCAGTCTTGGTGGAAAAGGGATGCCCCGAAGCGATGCGCCCGGTCTTCTCCGCGGTGCCGCCGAGCAGGTCACCGCCGATGGTCACGGCTCCGATGAGATTGTCGGCGTAGAGATAGCCTGCGTTCGCCACCGCGCCGCCGATCAGGTCTCCGCCGATGCTGACTGCACCGAGGTTCGCCTTCAGCTTGCCGCTCGTGTCCACCACTTTCACGTAGGCATGCTTCACATCCCGCGCGACGATTAGCTTGCCGAGCGCGCCGTCGAAATCGCTTTGCAAATCCGGCGCGCCGGTCGTCGTCCCGAGATCGCCGAGCGACTTCACGGTGAGCGACGCGACGGCCGCCGCCGTCTTCGCCGGATTGCCCGCGTCAATCGCCCCGAGATCGCCGTCGATCTTCACCGCACCGAGATCGTTGCCGGTGGCATTGACGTAACCCACATTCACCCCGCTCGCGGTGCCATCGGGTTTCGTCGCGGTGATGGCCAGCGACGTCCCGCCAAATTTTTCCAGGTCGCGCAGGTCCAGCACCTGGAGTTGCTCCCCCATCCCGCTCGCCGTTCGCTGTGCCGCGGCTTGCAGGTCCGCGGTGGTTCCTTTGCTCGTCTTCACCGTCACCGCGTCGCCGTCCACATCGGTGAAGGTGAACACCGCCGCGGGCGCGATGCGGGCTTCGAGGGATTCGATCGTGGAGAAATGGGCCGGCCGTTTCATGGCCGGGAACGAACACCAACGGGCGCGGGAGTCGAAGAAAACTTTTCCCGCGGAAGGACGCGCTCCCGCGCGCTCCCACGCATCAAAGGGTCCCGCCGGAAGTCAGGGAACGCGCTGGAGCCCGTCCCTCCGCGTGGGGCGCGCGCGGCGGAGGCCGAGGAGGAAGGCGCCGCCGAGCGCGCTGAGCAGCAGGGAGCCGGGCTCGGGCACGGCAACGAGGAAATCCAGCGCGAAGCTGTCGCCGATGGTGTGGCTGGTGTAGGTCAGGGTCATCCCCAAATCGAGGTTGCCCGAGACGCCGGAGTTGGCGGCGCCGAAGTCGAGCACGTTGTCATTGAAGAACGACGTCGCGGTGGCGAGGGAGGTGAAGCTCTGGTCGAAGATCGGCGTGATGCTGAATTCCTTGAAGATCTGGAGCCGCAGCGTGTCGAAGCCATTCCCGGTGCCGGTCGGATCGAGGAAGCCAAAGCGCAGGGGCATCGTCGGCACGGTCTGCGTGAGGTCGATGGAGAAGGCCAGCGTCGCGGTGTGCGTCTTCGCAGCGCCGGAGCCATCCGCGGCGTAGCCACCCGCGAGCACGCCGAGGGCGAGCGGCGTGTTTACCGCGGTCCCATTTGGATTGCCGGCGACTGCCGCCGCCACATCGCTCCCGAGGGGTGCGCCGGTGAGGAAGGCCGCCGCTTCGAGCCCGGACGCCATGGAGAGATCGGGCGCGGACTGGCCGTAAATGGCGCGCGACTCCGCGTTGACCGTACTGCCGGCCTGGGCGTTCGCATCCGCCTGGATGGATGTGACCACGGTGCCACCCGATTTCGCGCTGGCGAAGGCCGTGCCGAAAGAGCCCGTCGAGTTCGCGCGGGCCACGGCGGAGCCTCGGACCGAG
Source organism: Chthoniobacter sp. (assembly GCA_031424375.1). GTDB lineage: Bacteria > Verrucomicrobiota > Verrucomicrobiia > Chthoniobacterales > Chthoniobacteraceae > Chthoniobacter. The sequence goes on from JANPHH010000361.1 coordinate 12,885, forward strand.
CCGGAGATGGAGCCGAAGACCTGCGCGCCGCCGTTCGCTGTGGCCGTGGCGTCGGCCTGACCGAGGCCGCTGCTGGTCGCGGTGGCGGTGGCGTTGCCGCCGCTGCCGTCGGTCGTGGTGGTTCCACTGCGCATGCCGCCTGCCCCGCCCGTGGCAGTGGACGTCGCGGTGGCCTTCGCGCTCCCGCCGCCGCTGGCGACTGCGGTCGAATTTGCCGTGCCGCCATTGCCGCCAAAACCCGTGCCGCCGCTGATGCCGCTCGCCGCTCCGCCGGTCGCCTGATCGGTCGCAGTCGCGAGGCTATTGCCAGCGGCGATCGCGGTGCTGAGGCTGATCGCATTGCCGCCGTTGCCGCCGACCGTGGCTCCCGTTCCGGCAGACGTGCCAGCCACTCCACGCCCCGTCGCGGTGCTCGCCGCGGTCGCGGTGTGCGAAGTGCCGGCGGTCTCGGCGCGTGCCTGGCTGTTGGCGTTACCGCCATTGCCGGAATTGGCGCCGTTCGAGCCGAAGCCGCCGCCGCCGCCGAGTGCGGTCGCCGTGATGTTGACGTTCGCGAGATCGTTGTGGCCGAAGGCGACCACCGTCGCCAACGCGCCCGTCGCGGCGGAACCAGTGGCGGCCGTCTTGCCACCACCGTTGCCGCCAGTCGCGGAAATATTCATGAAGAGCTGAGCTGGCATGTTTTTCGTCAGGCTGAGCGAACTGCTCGCGGTGCCCGGCACTCCGGGCGAGCCCGTCAAGGTGCTGCCGCCATTCCCGCCGATTGCCGATTGGATGTAGCTGATGAAGGTCCCACCGCCGTAGGTTCCGTCGATCGCGTCGGTGAGGCTGACGGCCGCACCCGCTCCACCGTTGCCGCTGCCGGTCAGCGCATTCCCGCCCGCGCCACCCGTGACCGAACCGCTGACACTCCCGCCGCCGGCGCTGGCGTTCGCCATCACGATTCCGAGCGAAGCCGCGCCACCGGCGCCGCCATTTCCGCCGCTCGAATCGCCGCCGGCGCCGCCGACCGCGTTCGTTGAGGCGCTCGCGCCGGTGCTGTTGGTCGAGTTCGAGGAGGCGGTGGCACTTCCGCCATTTCCGCCGTTCGAAGGCCCCCCGGCGCCTCCCGCGCCGCCCGTCGCGCTCGACCCGAGAGCAAGGGTGAGGCCGGCGAGATTGCTCCGCGTCTGCGAGGAACTGGCATTACCTCCTACGCCGCCGCTGCTGCCTCCGCCGCCGGCGCCGGCGATGGAGGTTTGGATAAGACTGAGAGTTCCGCTCGTCGAGGAGCCGGTCATTTTATCGGTGACGAAGGAATTGCCACCCACGCCGCCTGCCGCGCCGCTGACACCGGATCCGCCGACGCCGCCGCGTTGCGAGCCAGTGACACTTCCGGTGCCGCTGGTGGTGTTGACGGTGATCAAGGTCAAGATGCCCGCGCCGCCGGTGCCACCGGCAAATCCCGCGCCGGACCCCGAGCCTCCCGCGCCGCCAAAAGCCTGAATCGTCCCGCTCACGGCGCTCGATCCGGTAAACGCGCTGCTGCCGCTGCCGCCGGAGGAGCCGGTGCCACCGGTGCCGCCGTTGCCCGCCGCGCCACCGTAGGATCCCCCTTGGCCACCGGTCGCGAGGGTATTCAACAGCACCGTGCCGGTGCCGGACGCCGTGCCGGTGACATTCGCCGTCGCCGCGCCTCCAGTGCCCGGGGAAGAGCCGACGGACCCGGAGTAAGCGCCGCCTCTTCCACCAGTGGCGGTCGCGGTCGGCTCGGCGGCATTCGAGGCACCGTTGGCGTTGGCCGTGGCGTTGGAAGTCGCGCTGCCGCCGGTGCCCGGAGCAAGACCGCCACTGTGGTTACTCGCCCCGCCGGGGCCGCCGGTGCTCAAAGCTCCAGCTTTCGTGACGCCGGTATCGTTGGTCGCGCTCGCCGTGGCGGAGGCGGTCCCGCCAGCCGTGGCGGGATTGATGGTGCCGAACATGTCACCTCCGCTCCCCGCATTCGCGGTGGTATTGACCGTCAGCCCGTAGAAGCCGCCGAGACCCGTTTTCACTCGCGTCAGCGAACTCGTAGCCGACCCTGCCGTACCCGCGAGCAGTCCCCCGCCACCGGCATTGCCGCCGGAAGCGTTTTGATTCAGGATCACGTAGCCCGTTCCCCCGCCACCGGTGCTATTGCCATCGATCGCATCGATCAGGCTGACGGAGGCGCCGTTTCCGCCGGTCCCGTTGAATCCGCTCGTTCCATTCAACGTGAAGGCCGCGCCACCGCCGGCGCCGCCAACGACACCGGCTTGGACGGTGACGGCGGCACCCCCAGTCGAAGTGCCGGTCAACGTGCCGAGCGTCGCCGCGCCGCCATCGCCTCCGACTGTGCCCGGAGACGAGAGACTGCCAGTTCCACTTCCGCCGTTCCCAGCCCTAATATTGGCCAGCACGTCCACGTTGCCGGTCCCGGAATTCGTCGACGTGGCGGTGCCCGTCGCCGCGCCGCCGTTGCCGCCATTCCCGGCCACGCCCGGCGCTCCGTTCACGCCCGTGCCGGTACGCAGTCCGCCGTTCCCGGCCTGTCCACCGGCTCCGCCCGCGCCCCCGGTGACATCGACGCGCGCGTTCGCGGTGGAGGAAGAAAAACTTCCCGAGGTCGTCGCCGTCCCCGTGGCGTTGCCCCCGGCGCCTCCAGCCGCGCCGTTGCCGCCATTACCGCCATTGTTATTCCCCACGGGCGCAGACCCGCCCGTCCCACCAGCCCCCCCCGCGCCACCGATCCCGCCAAAGGCGTTCGCCGTGTTGCTCGCGTCGGCAGGCAGTCCCGCGGTCGCGCTCCCGTTGCCGCCCGCGGTGCCGGGGGTGCCCGGGTCACCGGTCGCGCCGCTCCCATTCGCCGCCGCCGCGCCGTTGTTTCCCGGGTTGCCGTTGGCCCCGGCGTTGGTGATCGTCTCGCCGACCACGCGGACCTCGCTGGCGAGAAGAATGAATGCTGCAGTTGCGCCCACACGCAGGGCCCGATGGAGAGCGTTCCGGGAGTCCATGAGGGAAAAGTCTGGACCTGTCTGGAAACTTCCCAAGCGAAATCTTTCGGAAAAAGAGTCGCAGATGGGGACACGCGGGAGCGTGTCCCTCCGGCGGAGGGACGCGCTCCTGCGCGTTCCCAGGCATCAAAGGGCGGGAGTGGTGCGGAGCCGTCCGCCCCGCCGCCTTCGCCCGCGCCGGAAGTCAGG
>JANPHH010000362.1:0-34092 GCA_031424375.1 Chthoniobacter sp.
GGTGTTTGCCGACATGGCCGGCGTGGTGCGCCAACTGGAAACCGGGCTGCCTCGCCTCGCCGCGGATACCACACGCGTCCGCAGCATCACCGCGTGGCCTTGGATAGTTAGTCTCAACTTGAAGGCGAACTAGAATAAGCGACCAGAATGCAGTCGAGGGACCTCGGGGTGCAGGAAGATCCATGATCCTTTGGAGGCTGAGGTCCCTCGGCTTCTTTACACTCCGCTCGGGATGACATGGCTTTTTGCTAATCTGCGCGTCGATCCCTCAAACTCGTTTCGATGATTTCGAGGAAGCGGCGGCCGTAGGCGGGGACGGCTTGTTCGAGTTGGTGGCGGGCTTCGGCTTCGTGGGCGAGATGGGGGCCGGGTTCGAGCGACGGCCAGGCTGCGCCGAGCAACGTCGCGAGACTCTCGGAGGATGCCGGATCGAAAAAGCGGGAACGCGGAACGGACTGCTCCTGATGCACGCCGATATTCGATGCAAAGACCGTTTTCCCCAGCGCACGTGCGTCTTCGAGCACCGTGCTCCAGCCTTCAAAAAATGACGGCTGCACGACGGCGACGCTGCGGCGCATGAGCTGGATCTGCTCGGCGCGCTCGATGAGACCGAGGATGAAAACCTGTGACGCGAGTCCGTGCTCGTGGATGAGGCGGAGCACGGTGTTGAAATAGTCGCGGTTGCGGTTGTCCGACGTTTGGCCGGTGCAGACGACATTCACCGAAATACCTCGGTCGCGGAGCAGTGCGAGCGCGTCGAAGACGACGCGATGATTTTTGTGCTGCCAGAATTGGTTGCTCACGAGCACGAACCGCTCGGGCAAATGAAACTGCGCCTGCACCGCCGCCGGATTCCCCTCGAACCATGCGGGAACCGCGCTCGTGCAAAAGTGGAGCAACTCGGGACGCGCCGCGGCGTCGGGGTGAAATTTCCGGAAGTCGTCGACCGCGCACTGGCTGCTGAAGACGATCGCGGGCGCTTCGCGGCAGAGCGTTTCGATGCCGGTTTTTCGCGAGGCGAGTTCGCGCTCGGCGAAAAGCTCGGGCAGGTAGCGATGCTGGAAGTCGGGGATCCAGCCGACCCAGCGGCACGCGAGTTCGTGGGCAATCGGCAGCGTGACGTCGAGGTTCGAGCGGTTGTCGTAGGTGAGCGGGTAGAGCAGATCGAAACATTCCTCCGCGACGAAGCGGGCGAAGCGGCTGTTCGCGCGGCCGAGCACGGTGCGATCGATGAGCCAGCGCACCCGGCGTGGGAAGGTCGGCGCGGGCAGCACTTCGCTGAGGACGTAGCGGTGGGCGAGATGCGGAACGAGTCGGGCGGCGAGCGTAGGATCGAGCGGCGCTTTGCTGATCAGGCAGAGATCGAAGCGGGCGCGCGTCTCGGCGGGAAGGGTGGCCCAGGCGAGGACGAGATTGCTGATGTACTCGGAGCCGCCGATCCAACCGCTCCCGCCCTGCATGATCAGCCCGATGCGCTGCGGACGACTCATAAGCCGAGGCCGGTCCGGCACCAGGTGGCGACTTGCGTGAGGCCCTGCTCGAGCGGAACCGCGGGGCGAAAGCCGAGCGCTGCTGCGCGGGCGATGTCGGCGCGCCAGTTCAGCGGATCGCCCGCGCGCGTCTCCCCGCTGAACTCGAACGGCGTGCTCACCCCGAGGATGCATCCGAGCCGCGTGGCGAGATCACGGATCGTGGTCTCTTCACCCGCCGCGAGGTTGTAGCATTCGCCGCGCGCGTCTGCGTTTTCCACAAGCGCAGCGATGCCGCGGGCCACATCCGCGGCGTGGATGAAGTCGCGGCTTTCATCGCCGGTTCCGTGGAGCCGCAGCGATTTCTCGGAAAGCAGTCGGCTGCAAATATCCCAGATGACCTGCCGCCGCAGGCCGGGGCCGTAGGCTGAGAAAATGCGGACGGCGAACGTGCTCAGGCCGAACACTTCCGCAAACTCGCGGCAGAGCAGCTCGCACTGATGTTTATGAAAACCGTAGGGCGAGAGCGGCGCGACGGGATGCGCTTCGGTCACCGGTAGCGTCGCCGGATTCCCATACACCGCCGCGCTGGAGAGCAGCACGAAGCGACTGCGCGGCGCTTCCTTCCGCAGCAGATCGAGCAGCTCGAAGGTGAGCAGCGTGTTCGCGTGAAAATCGGCGGCGGGATCTTCGAGCGAGAGCGGCACGGAGGCGCGACCGGCGCAGTGGATCGTGGCCTCCGGCTGCAGCTCGCGGACGAAGGCCGCCAGCTCCGGCGCGGGCAGCTTCATTTGCGCGTAGCGAATGCCGGGGCCGAGTTGCACATTCTCCGGGGCGAGGTGATCGACGCCCGCGACGCGCCAGCCAAGCTCCGCGAAATGGCGGCAGATATGGCGACCGAGAAAGCCGGCGATACCGGTGATGAAGACGGTTTTCACGCGGTCAGGGTTCGACTTCCACGAGTGGCTGGCTGGTGGCGATGGCGCTCTCCTCCGCGGCGTCGAGGAAGGTGAGTTTGCCCTCCGCGTCGCGGCCTTCGCGGAAGGTGCGGGGTGTGAAACCTTCGGCGACGGTGAGTTCGGGCAGCGTCGGGGGCAGCAGATCGCGGCGGACGAAGAAGGCGTTGTTGCCCGCAGTGTTTGTGCCGACAAACGCATAACCCTTGCGGCGGCCGAGGCCGACGAGCGCGGCGAGCGATGCGCCGTAGTAGAGGTTCGAGTGGTGCTTCGCGGTGCGCTGGAAGCTCGGATCGTAAGGCACGGTGACCGCGCGCTCGGCGCCGAAAAGCGCATTGTATTCGGTGACCACGAGCGCAGGCGTGATGCCGGTGATCGCTTCCCAGACCCAGTAGTCATTGCCGTCGATATCGACCGAGAGCAGCCCGATGTCGCCGCTCAATCCCGCGCCCGCGATCAGCTCGTTAATGTTGTCGCGGGTGATGAACGAGCAAACCGCCTTGAGATTGTGCCGCCAGTAAATCGGATCGCGGCGGATGAAGGCGACGTTCGCTTCCGAGCCATCGATCACGAGCCCGCTCCAGCCGTGGTTCGTGAGCAGGAAGCGTGTGTTGGCTTCCACATATGTCTCCACGCCGAACTCGACAAAGACTGGCCGGGCGACCGGCACGTGCCGCAGCAGATGCTGGAGGATGCCGTCCTCGCCCCACTGCGAATAGACGCGGAACTCGTGATCGCGCAGCGCGGTCGATGGCTCGGCGGCGAGTTGGCGCTGCTCGATGCGGCCGAGCGCTTCGCGCAAATGGGCGACCTCGCGGCGGAGGTCGCGAAGCTGACTCCCCAGGCGCTTTTCCGCTTCGGCTCGTTGTTCGAAGATCATGGAGAGGAGGGCTGGCGAATGATCCGCGCGGGATTGCCCGCGGCGACTGCGCCGGCGGGGACATCGCGCGTGACGACGCTGCCCGCGCCGATCACCGCGCCGTCGCCGAGCGTCACGCCTTTGAGGATGATCGCGTTGAAGCCAATCCACACATTGCGGCCGATGCGCACCGGCGCGCTGGGGATTGGCTGGCGCGGACCGCCGCGGCGGATCGCGGCGAAATCCGCCGCGCGGGCGGCGGGATCGATGGGATGACTGTCGTTGTCGAAAATCTGCACGCCATGCGCGATGAGCGTGTCGGCGCCGATCTCCACGCGCTCGGCGCAACTCACGAGCGTGTCGTCGCCGAGGTAGACATTTTCCTCCACAAGAATCTGCCCGTCGCCGAAGCGCTCGACGCGCAATATGCCGCGGCAAATCGCGGCGTCGCGCACCTCGATGGCCTCCGGCTTCCCGTTGCCCGCGATGCACCACGCGTTTGGCCCGATGCGCACCTGCTCCGCGACGCGGGCGCTCTTTTCAAACTGCCCCCAAGCGGCGACGGCCCGCGCTTCCGCGGTGTGCGGCGCGGCTTTGCAGCGACCTTTCGGACGAGGAAACGCGGTGCCATCCGCGAAGGCGTGATCGCGATCAAGCGGCATGGGAAAGACGGCGATGGCGGACGAGGCTGAGCGGTTCACCACCGAGCAGCGCGGTGCGGAAGTCGGCGAGTTCCGGGCGCGCCCAGAGATCGTCGGGCGCGATGTCGACCCACTGGCGGAAGTCATCGGGATGCGCGGTGAACGGCGTGCTGAGCAGCGCGCAGCATTGGGTGAGGTAGTAGGCGAGTGCGGCGTCGTCGCGCTGGGCGGCGGTGACTTCGATCTGACCGGCGAGCGCGGTGGAGAGCTGCGCGAAGTAGTCTTCGCAGGTCGCCGGTTTTTGGCAGAAGCCGAAGCCGTCGTAGTAAACGTGCGTGGCGAGGACGACTGGTTTGCCGAGCATCGCGGCCTCGATGCCGACGGTGGAAGTGTGCGGCAACACGGCGCTGCAATGCGGGAGCAGATCGTAGGTGCTGATCGATTCCGCGGCGGCGACGAAACGCAAACGCGAGCCGAGGGCGGCGTGTTTCGCGAGCAGCGGCGCGAGGTCGTCGGAGCCTTTGGCGAAGGTGAGGCGTTCGCGCGGATGCTGGCGGATGCAGATGCTCACGGCGGGTTGACTACTGACCCAGGTGAGCAGCGAGTCGAGCCAATCGGCGACCGTCGCAAACGCGCGCTGGCGGCCGAGCGCGGCGGAGTCCCAACGGATATTGAGCGGAACGAGCAAGTCGTAGCGGAGATCGGTGCGACCGGAAACGGCGGCGACTTGAAACTGCCGCGGATCGCGGACGTGCAGGCGATCGTCGAGTTCGGCGGCGGCGCGGGATTGGACGGCGGTGCGGGCTTCCCGGGAAAGCGTGCGGCGCAGCTCGGCAAAGGATTGCGGAAGATCGGCGAGATGCGCGGCGACGCCGTCTTGCGCGAGGCGGAGGAAACCGGCGCTGCCGTCGTAGGTGGCGAAGTGCAGGCCAAGCTCACGGGCGACGGCGACGTAAACCGCGCTGAGTCCGAACATTCCGCCGGGGATGAGCAGCCCATCGAGCTTGGCGTCGGTGAGCAGGCGGCGGACGCGGGCGAGGTGTGCGGAGATCTTGGTGGCGGAGGTGTCGTTGTCCGCCATGAAACCGGCGGCGCGATCTTCGCCGCGCGAGCGCCAGATGGCGTTTTCGCGGAAGATCGGCTCGGCTAGCGTGGCGTCGTTTGCGGAGGGCTGCGGCGTGGCGCGCTCGGCGAAGTGCAGTTCCCCGCCGGTGAACTCATGCGCGAACAACTCACGCAACGCGGCGCTGTGGCTCGGGCGCGTGGAGTTTTGCACGAGATCCGTGTCGTCAAAAAGCAGAACGGCGGTGCGACCTTCGCGGCGCAAAAGCGCGGCGCATTCGAGAGAGAAAAATGGGACGGCGGTGGAGAGCCAGGGCGTGATGAGCACGCCGATGCGCGGGCCGTTCGCAGTGGAAGCGGGTGGATTCCACCTAGCGGCGCGGGCGCGGAAGAGGGCGACGCTTTCGAGGAAGGCATCGGGCGGCCGCGGGCCCGGTGCGCCGAGGAAGGCGCGGACGCGTTCGGCGAGCTTCAGCATGAGGCTGCGTCGCCCTCGATCCAAGGCGCGAGGCGGCGCGCCTGCTCTTCGAGGGTGACAAATTTCTGATACTCGGCGACCGGATTCACGATGCCCTGATCGTGGCGACTCGCGATGATGATGGCGATGGAAAGCCACGCCGCCTGCCGCATCATCTCGACCACCCCACCCGGCCACGCGCCGTAGGCCGCGCGCACGGTAGCGAAGCGGGCGGCGAAGGTTTCGGCGTCCGGGGAATCGTGGAGGCAGAAGCGCTGGAGGAAGTAGGCGAGGTCCCACGTGACCGGCGCGAAGGTTTGCACGGCTTCCTCGAAATCGACGAGCACGGGCTGGGCGTCGCTCGAGTGGAAGAGGACATTGGCGCGGTGGACTTGCGCGTGCAGGCATTGGGCGCCGGGGAGCCGGTCGTAGTAGGGATCGAACGAGCGGGTCATCTCGGTGAGCCAGGCTTCGTGTTGTGGCGCCCATTGCAAGTCGTCGGAAAAGTAGGCCCAATCGCGGCGTTGGAGCGCGGCAGCGATGTTGGTGCGAGCGATGTCGAGCCGCTGGGAGCGGGCGATGGAGTGCGCGCGGACGGTGTCGCGCTGCGGGAAATCGCGTAGGCAGCGGTGGCATTTGGCGAGCAGCGCGGCGAGGGAGTGGAGATCGGCGAGCGAGCCGTCGAAGTGGCGGCCGGGGACAAAGGCGCGGGTGTCGAGGCGGAAGTCGGTGCCAGCGAACGAGACGTGCAGGCCGGCGAGGTCGAGGTGATTGACGGAGACATCGTGATCGCGCAACCAGGCGGTGATCGCCTGCTCGAGCGCGGGATCGCCCCATTCGATGCTGACGCGGAGGAAGTGGGTGGCTTCGCCGAAGGTGATCCGGTAGCGGCTGACCACGCCATCGGGCGGCGTGAGCGCGGTGAGCGTGGCGTCACTGCTGCCCGGCCAAATCGGAGCGAGCGCGGCGAGGATCGCTGCGCGGACTTCCGGCGCGACGGGCGTGGCAAAGCTGACTTCGCCCGGATGGTCGCCGCTCGGCCAGCCGAACTCGGCGCGTTTAGATGGGGGGTTGGAGGTCACGTGGGTGGGGGGAGGGCGGCAAGCTAGAAAACCCTGTCATCCTGAGCGAAGTTCGTCGCGGGCGAAGGTGGGGAGGAACGGAGTCGAAGGACCTCTAACTTCTCTGCAATTCGCGGGGAAAGTTTTCGTCACTGCTCCGGACCGCCGCTGCCCGCAAAAAGTTAGAGGTCGTTGCCTTCGGCCGTCTCGCAGACTCGGCTCGACTGCGCTCCGCCCGCTGGCCCGCCGGAGCTTCGCTCAGGATGACATGTTTTTTTTGATGGGCGCTGCGCGCGGGAAGGCCTTCCTGACATGCGATTAAGACTCGTGGCGGAAGCGAACATCTTCCCAACGAATGGGCTCACCGGCGGGGATGTCGCGGGCGGCGGTCTGGCCGGCGACGATGTCCCAGTGCTCGGATTTCACGCCCTGCGGCGGCCAGGCGAAGCTGCTGTTTTCCGGGGAGAGCACGGCGCCGGCGGCGATGTCGTGGGTGGCGACGAGGCCTTTGCGGGTGTTGAGATCGCGCGGCTCGGGGATCTGCGGAAAGCGTGCGCCGAGCGCGGCGGAGCAGCGGAGCAGGCGGTCGTGAAACTCTTTCAGCTCGGAGAGATTCAGCGCGGAGACGACGTCTTGTTCGACGCGGGTGTTGTCGTCGACCACGCCCTTCTCGATGAGGTTCGCGCCGACCCCGACGGCGGCGAAAAGAATCTCGTCGCCGCGATAGTGGCAGGAGAGGCCGACCGGACAGTCGAAGGTCTGCTTCCACGTCTGCATGACACGGAGGTTTTGCTTCTCGGCGGGCGTGGGATTCGGCCCGGGGTGATGATTCACGATGACCTCGGCGCCCTCCGCGCGGGCGAGGCGGACGGCGTGGGCGAGTTCGTCGAGATAGACGAGGCCGGCGTCGAAGATGAGCGGCAGACCGGTGCGCGCGCTGTAAGAGATGAGCGGATAGTGCGCCATGTTGTGGCGCGCGATCTTGATCGCGGCGCCGCCTTCACGGACGAGGAAATCGACGCCGGCGAAATCGTAGACGGAGGCGACGAGCGGCAGGCCGAGGTCGCGGCAGTGGGCGAAAAGTTTTGCGTAGTCGGCGAGCGGCACGGTCTTGCGCTCGATGAGCTGGCGGTAGCTTTCGATCTGTTTTCCGGTGGCGTGGTTGAAGGTGATGTTGAGTCCGCTCGAGCGAAGGCACACGTCGGCATCGTGGAGGATTTCAGTTTTGAAAACCGGCACGCCGGCTTCGGCCACGCGGGTGAGGAACTCTCTCGCGAGTCCCATGTCCTGGTTGAAGAAGGTGCCCGTTTCCGCGACGAGAACGACGGGATGCTGGTCGCCGACGGGGACTTTGCCGAGTTGAACGGTGTTCATGGTGTGGAGGTTTCGCGGGTCTGCAAAAGGGCTTCGGCGATCGCGAACTGGTGAGGAAAATCGATATCGAAGGCGCGCTCGGGCGGCATCAAGTAGCCCTGGACGGGCGCGGTAAAATAGGAACCGGTGGCGAGCAGGCGCGCGACGGAGCTGAGGTAAATGGCGCCATTCGGATGGACGGCGGGCGGAACGGATTGGCTCTGCGTGGAATGGGCGTAGCGCTCCGGGTGGCGGAGCTGGAGCTCGGTGCCGTGGAGGTCGGCGGCGAATTCGGGTGGAAATTCGTAGTGGCTGACGCTGACGACGGAGTTGCCGGGCGTGAGCAATTCAAATGCAGCGGCGATATCGGCGGCAGTGCGGAACGGGCACGTCGGCAGCAACGTGGTCGCGGTGCTGAAGCGGCCGGTTTCCGCGGGGCGGCGGAGAACTTCGTCGAGGACTTCGATAAAGCGGATACGGTCGCCGGCGAGTGCGGTGGGGCGGCGATCGGCGCGGACTCCGGCGTCGGTCGCGATCGCGAGGATTTCATTGTCATCGGAGGAGACGACGATTTCCTCAAAGAGTCCCGACTCGCGCGCGGCGTCAATCGTCCAGACGAGCAGCGGCCGGCCACCGAGTGGGAGAAGATTTTTGCGCGGAAGACGTTTTGAGCCACCGCGGGCGGGGATGAAGCAGAGGTTCACGCGGGGACCGGAGTGGCGGCGGGGCGACGCTTTTGAAGCAGCCCTTTCGAAGCAACCATGAAGGGCTTCTCGACGAAAAGATACGCGGCGGCAGCGACGATGGTGGTGAGCACGAAACTGGTGATCCACTTCGCGAGTTCGATGGGCGACCAGGCGATGTCTGCGCCGGCGGTGGGTGCGTGATGGAAGAGCGCATTCACCACGCGGAGGATGGGGAAGTGGAGCAGGTACCAACTGAAGCCGGTGACGCCGATGACGCGGAGCAGCGGCACATCGAGCAGGCGGCGCCAGAGTCCTTCGCCGCGCGGAGCAGCGAGGACGAGCCACGCGAAGGCGATGCCGTAGACCACGGAGAAGTGACGGAGCGAAAACCATTCGCGGTGTGCGGCGAAGAAGTGCTCGGCGATGCAAACGGCCGAGGCGCCCGCGACGAACAGAGCGACGAGGAGCGCGGAACGATCGAGCGTCTTCACCCGCGACTCGGACCAGGCGGTGAAGCTCGGCAGGCGATAGATCCACGCGGCGAGGATGCCGCAGAGGAAGACGTCGAAGTATTGGGAGTGGTGGACGATGCGGGCGAGTTTCAGCGCGTAGCGCGGGTCGAAGTGGGCGAGTTCGATGAGCAAATACCAGCCGCCGTAAAACAGTGCGGCGATGCCGAGAAAAGTGGCGGCGACATTGCGCCAGCGCATGAGCGCCCAGACGAGCACGGGGAGGATGAAGTAGAACTCGAACTCTGTGGCGATCGTCCAGAAGACGCTGTCGCCTTGATAGAAAAGCAGGTGGCGCAGGTAGCCGGGCCAGCCGTCTTTGATGTGCAGATTGTAGAGATCGACCTGGCCGGTGATGCGCTGGATGACGAAGACGCCGGTGACGACGAGGAAGTAGAGCGGCGCGATGCGGAAGAAGCGGCGGAGGTAGAAACCGCCGAAGCGAATGCGGCCGCTCTCGAGCAGCGACCACGCGAGGAGAAAGCCGCTGAGGACAAAGAAAAGATAAACGCCGAGGTGGCCGCAGCCGTGGAAGCTGGTCCAGGGCGTGAGCCGCTGGCGGAAGCCGGAACTGTGGCTGAGAAAAACGGTGAGGACGGCGAGCCCGCGCAGGCCGTCGAGCGCGGCGAACTTGCGCCCGCTCGTGGAGGTGTCCTCGAGAATGCGGGCGGTGAGCGTGTTCCACATCGGGTATCGGTCAGAAGGTTTCGGGAGTCGGTCAGAGGGTTTGCTGAAACTCTGCAACGGCTGTCATCCCGAGCGGAGTGTAACGGAGCCGAGGGACCTCGGCCTGTGGAGGATCATGGATCGCTCGGTACTCCGAGGTCCCTCGACTTCATTCTGGTCGCTTAGGCTCCCTCCATTGCGCTCGGGATGACAGACTCGTTAGCGCTGACCGGCATGCTGGAGATGACAGACTCGTTCGGGCCGACTGCCCGTTTGAATTTTGAACATTCTCTCAGAGGGTGTACCGGAACTCCGATAGGAGATAAAATAGACCGTGGATTTGAAAGCCTGGCTTCGCTGCGCTCGGTGCAGCACGGATTGACGCGGATTAAGATTCTGGAATCCGCGTCAATCTGCGGTTTCAATTCCGAATTCCGGTACACCCTCTCAGGCGCGCGGGCCAAGGGCGGGGGCGTGTTCGCGGACGACGCGGCTGGTTTGCACGATCTCGGCGATCTGGATGCAAACGCGGTCGACGTCTTCGAGCCGGATGTCGTTGGCGGTGGGAAGGGAGAGGCCCTGACTGGAAAGCGCGGTCGAGTTCGGGAAGGCCGCAGGATTCAAATAAGGCGGCATGATGTGCAACGGATAAAAGAAGCTGCGGGTCTCGATGCCGTGCTCGCTGAGGCGGCTGGCGAGGGCGTCGCGATCGAGTCCGGCTTGCGCGGGATCGACGAGGATGGAGTAGAGCCAGTGGATGTTGCGCGCCCACTCGGCGCGCGGGGGGAGGACGATGCCGGGGACGTCGCGGAGCTGCGCGTCGTAGCGGGCGACGATGTCGTCGCGGCGCGAGAGGAATCGCTCGATGCGTTCCATTTGCGCGAGGCCGATCGCGGCCTGGAGGTTCGTCATGCGGTAGTTGAAGCCGGGGACGACGTGCCAGTAGCGGCGCCCTTTCTCCATGCCGTGATCGCGGAGGACCATCATCTTCCGCGCGAGTTCGGCGTCGCGCGTGGTGACCATGCCGCCTTCGCCGGTGGTGATGACTTTATTTGCGAAGAAGCTGTAGCAGCCGACGTCGCCGAAGGTGCCGGTGAGCTGGCCGCGATAACGCGCGCCGAGCGCTTCGGCGTTGTCTTCGATGACGAAAAGCTGGTGCCGCCGCGCGATCTCCATGATCGGATCCATGTCGCACGGATGGCCGTAAAGATGCACCGGCATCACGGCCCGGGTGCGCGGGGTGATCTTTCGGGCGAAGTCCTCGGGATCGAGCGTCCAGGTATCGCGGGTGACATCGGCGAGCACGGGCGTGGCGCCGCAGTGGATGACGGTGTTGGCGGAGGCGGCGAAGGTGAGGTCGGGGACGATGACTTCGTCGCCCGGACCGATGCCGAGCGCGACGAGCGCGAGGTGGAGCGCGGTGGTGCCGTTTGAAACGGTGAGCGCGTGCGGGAGGCCGTGGAAGTCGGCGAAGCTTTCCTCGAATTTCCGGACGTATTGCCCCTGCGAAGAGATCCAGCCGGACGCGAGGCAGTCGGTGACGTACTTGATTTCGTTGCCGCCGAGCGATGGCTCCATCACGGGCAGCCGCCACATTTCGGACCACGTGATGAGGTCCACCGGGCGGCCGGCTTCATCGAGGATGGGCAGGTGGCGGATGCGCTCGGTGAGGAGCTGCAGATTCTCCTGCCGGGAAGCGGACGCGCGGCCGGCGGTGAAGCGGCGGTTCATGTGCTGGCCGGCGAAATCGGAGAGCAGCGCGCCGCCGAGCAGGGCGCGGCGGGTGTCGCCATCCGTGAAAATTCCGACCATCACGCCCGCGTCGTCGACGACGAAGATCACGCCGCCGATGCCGCGATTGAGGCGCTCGAGGACTTCCTGGAGCGTCGCGTCGGCGGAGAGGACGTTGGGCGATGGATCGCGGGGCGCGGTCATGCGAGCAGGGTGCGGAGCGTGGCGAGCTGGGCGGCGCGAGCGGTGGAGTCGAGGCGATACACTTCGATGACCATGGGGCAATCGCGCAGGTCGCGCAACGCGGGGGCGAACCACGCATCGCCGGTGAATGGCTGGTTCGAGTCTCGCTGACCGTCGTTGTCGCTGAGGTGCAGCGCGCGAAGATGCTCGGCGCAGACGGTGAAGAATTCGGCCGGATCGAATCCGAGCGCGGTGCCGGCGACGCGGGCGTGGGCGACGTCGAGGAGGAGGCCGACGTTGGGCGCGGCGAGGTCGTTGAGGAAATCGCGGCACTCGTGCGGATGAGTGAGCAGGAGCGTCTCGGCGCGTCCGGCGGCGGATTGCGTGGGCGTGACGACGTTGTTTTCGAGGAGCAAGTCGAGGCCGCGAGCGGCGGCGTAGCGTGCGAGTTCGGTCACGCTTTCACGAAAAGTGGCGAGGGCGACGCCGCGGTCGATGAGGTGATCGGCGGAAAGCGCGGCCTGCGCTTCGGGGCGGCCGAGTTGATCGGCGGAGAGGTTCATCGCGAAGCCGCTGTGGACGCTGTAAAAGGGCGCGCCGACCGCGGCAGAGAGGTCGATCGCAGTGCGCGCGAGTCCTACGCTCGCGTTCCGGATGGCAGGCTCGGTCGCGGCGAGGTTGAGGACGAACGGCAATGCGGGCGGCGGGAAATAATTGTGAACGAGGAGCGGAACGGCGGGCTGCTGCGCGGCCGTGATGCGGGCGGGCCAGTCGGGTGCGGGGGGGAAATTTGCGGTGAACTCGAGGCCGCAGCCGAGGGTGGAGCACTCGGCGATTAGCGCGGAGAGATCGGTTTCGGCGAAGGCGCCGGTGGAGAGGTAGAGGGCCAAGAAAACGGAAACGGGTTAGGGCGTGGATTTTACGCGAAGCGGTTCCAAAAAAACCTGTCATCCTGAGCGGAGTTCCGAGTGGGCGAAGGTGGGGAGGAACGGAGTCGAAGGACCTCTTGCTTCTCGGCAGGCCGCGGCTCGGTGAAGGGGGTTGTTGCTCGCTGCGCCGCGCAGAGACAAGTTAGAGGTCGTTGCCTTCGGCTGTCTCGCAGACTCGGCTCGACTGCGCGCCGGTGGCGTTTTTTTTCGGAGATGACGCAAACCGCGGCGCTTCGCTCAGGATGACAGGTTGTTTTTTTGAGGGCGCGTTGCGCCTTACTGGTCGGCCAGCATCGACCACGCGAGCTGGGTGCCGGCGGGGATGGCGATGGCGGCGTGGCGGCCGGCGATTTCGTCGGCGAGGTGGGGAGCGAGGCCGGTGGCGGGGCGCTGGCAGGTGAGCATTTCGGGAGTGAGGATTTCGCCGGCGGCGATGTCGCGGCGGGCGACGAGGCTGCGGCGCATGTTCTGCGCGTTCACGGCTTCAGCGGCGCAAGGCTCCTTGATCCCGGTGCCGAGCGCGGCTTCGACGGCGCGGATTTTTTCCACGAGCGCGGCGAACTCGGCGGGCTCGGCGGCGCTGCTGTGGTCGGGACCGGGTAGCGTTTTATCGAGGGTGAAGTGCTTTTCGAGGACGGTCGCGCCGAGGGCGACGGCGGCAATGGGGGCGACATCCGTCTGCGTGTGATCGCTGTAACCAACAGCGCAGCCGAAGGCGTCGCGCATCGTGAGCATGGCGCGGAGATTCGCGTCCTCGACGCGCGACGGGTAGTTCGTCGTGCATTGCAGCAGCGTGAAATCGCTGCAGCCACCGTCGCGCAGTGCGCGGACGGCGACCTCGACTTCGGCGAGCGTGGCCATGCCAGTGGCGAGCAGGACGCGGCGGCCCTGGCGGGCGACGTAGCGGAGAAAATGCGGCTCGGCGACGTGGATGCTGGCGAGTTTGAAGGTGCGGACGCCGAGTGCGGTGAGGAAGTCGACGTCCTCCTCGTTGTAGGGCGTGGACATGAACTCGACGCCTTGTTCGCCGCAGAGCGCGAGGAGTTCGCGGTGAGCTTCGGCGGGGAGCTCGAGCTTGCGCAGCATCTCGATTTGCGACTCGGTGTGGTCGGTGTTGCGGAGCTGGTAGGCAGCTTTCGGCGCGTTGGATTGAGCGACGCGTTCGGCTTTGAAGGTCTGGAATTTTACGGCGTCGGCGCCAGCCTTCTTTGCGGCCAGGACAAGTTGGCGGGCGAGGTCGAGCGAGCCGTTGTGGTTAACGCCGGCTTCGGCGATGAGGAAGGTGCGGGGCATTTTTTGGCGCGCTTTTGTGGAAAGTGACGCTGGGGGAGAAGTTAGAGGTCCTTCGACTGCGCTCCGCCCGCTGGCCCGCCGGAGCTTCGCTCAGGATGACAGCATTTTTTTGGACGGCGCTGCGCGCTTAGTGGTCGAGCACTTGCGCGAGGAAGGGGTGGCCGTGGTCGAGGCCGACCATTTTGCCGTCGGCGGTCCGCGTGGCGAAGACGCCGGAAGTTTTAGCGTCGCTCTGGATGATGATGCCGACAGGCTTCGCGGAGCGTGGACAGTCGCTCTCGGCGCTGCTCCATTGCGCGACGCTCTTTCCGCGGACGCTCATCTCGGGCGATTCCCAGCGGCCATTTTCGGCATCGACGACGATAACGCGCCACTTCGACGGGCGGACGAACGGGTTGATGACGAAGGCGGTGATGTGGTGATCGGCGTCGATGCGGGCGCCGGGGAAATTTTCGTAATAGCGGTCGCCGCGCTGCACGCTGCGCGGCGCGCCGAAGATGAAGAAGCTCGCGAGGTGGCCGAAAAGACTGCCATCGGTGCTGCTGAAGTGCATGTGGATCGGCATCGCGACATTCGGCGTGGGGGGCGGCATGTCGGGCGTCCAGTTGAAGGCCTCGCCGTAGGCGAAGAGCTGCTTCACGCCGAGGTCGGCGGCGATGCGCGCGCTGTCCACGGAGAAGATGGAGTCGAGATGCAGCGCGTCACTTTCCACGCTCCAGACCGGCTGCACGGCGCTGCGGCCGTAAATCTTGATGGTGGAATAGTAGGTCACATCCGCGGCGCGCTGGATGTGCATGGGCGAGTAGCGGAGCGAGGTGGAGACGTTTTCGTCGTGCAGGAGGAAGAAGCACGAGGGCACCCATTCGCGGGGCGGGAGTGGGGGACGGGCCATGGATTACGGGCGCTGAGGGCTCATGGAGAAGACGTCCACGAAAGACACGAAAATCACGAAAGCAGAAATGCAATTCGTGTCCGTTCGTGTCTTTCGTGGACCCATTTCCCAGCTCATATTTTTAATGATGCTGGCCCATCCAGGTGCGGGCCGCTTCGTTGAACCAATAGAAGTAGACCATGACGTGCTGCGGGTTCTCGAGGGCGAAGAGCGCGGGCGAGCGTTCGGCGGCGGGGATGGTGGCGAGGTCGGAAAAGAGATCTTCGAGTTTCAGCCAGCGGGCGCCCATGGGTTCGATGCTGAGGCGGGTCTCGAGGCGGCGGTCGCCGATCTTTGTGAAGACGGCGGTTTCGTAGGGGAGCGGCTGGCAGTTCGCGAGCGCCATCCAGCAGGTCTGGCCGGGCTCGAAGGGCGAGGTGTTTTGGAAGAAACCCGGGTCGGTGAAGGCGCCGAATTTATCGTGGTAGTGGCAGCGTGCGCGGAACTCGGGGCTGGTGCTGGTGAGCACGCCGTAGGGACGGAGCGAGCCGGTTTGCACGAGGCTCTCGTAGTCGACGTAGAGGCCGCCGGTGAACTCGCCGGTCACGCTGGGGAAGAGGTCGGTGGGCGAAAGTTCGAGCGTCTGGCCATCGGCGACGGTGATCGGCGCGGAGACGGCGAGCTTTGCACCCGCATCGCCGAAAAGGGAGGCGCGGAAAGTCGCGGCGGGGCCGTTGACGTTCGCGGGGTGCTCGGGGAAGGCGAGGTTTGAAACCACGAGGTGCGACTCGAGTCCGGCGCGGCGCATGAAGAAGATGCCGGTGTGGTAGGTCTTCGGCGCGCCGGGTTTGGATTTGTCGGCGGTGCGGGTGCTTCCTCCTTTGACGCGCTGTTTGATCTGACCCCAGGCGACGCCGAGATCGCGACGCAGGCCAGTCTGTGGCTTGCTCGGCGGGCGCATCTTTTTCGGGTGGAGCATGAGATACTCCTGCAGCACGCCCTTCGCTTCGTATTCGCAGGAACTGCACAGGCTGCCGATGCCGTGCGCGGATTTCAGCTCGGGAAAGGTCGGGCGCGGCATTTCGTCGAGGATTTCCTCGAAGCGGCCGGAAGTGATGCGCAGGCAGTGGCAAAGGTAGCCGGTCTGCACATTGGTCGTGGTCTTCATGCGCGGGTGGCGGGAGTCGGCGGGAGATTCATGGCGGAAACAGGAAAGCAGAAATCGCGGTGGCCGCTCTCTCCGGATTTTGCGGTTTCCTGAGCGTCATTGAGAGAGTGCGCGAGCCTTCAAAGAGGCTGTCATCCCGAACGGAGTGTAACGGAGCCGAGGGACCTCGGCCTTTAGAAGGATCATGGATCATTCTGCACTCCGAGGTCCCTCGACTTCATTCTGGTCGCTTAGGCTCCCTCCATTTCGCTCGGGATGACACGCTGTTTTGGAGGACGCGCAGTTATGAAGGACACGCTGTTTAGAAAATCAGGTTCGTCCTTTTCGAGCGGCGCCGAAGTTTCCTAAGCGTGATTGAGAGGGTGCGCGGGCCTCCAAAGAGGCTGTCATCCTGAGCGGAGTGTAACGGAGTCGAAGGACCTCGGCCTTTTGTGGATCATGGATCATTCTGCAATCCGAGGTTCCTCGACTTCATTCTGGTCGCTTAGGCTCCCTCCATTTCGCTCGGGATGACACGCTGTTTTGGAGGACGCGCAGTTATGAACGACACACAATTATGAAGGAGACGCTGTTTGGAAAATCAGGTTCGCCCTCTTCGAGCGGGGCGGAAGAGTGGGGCGAAAGTGCAGGATGGAAGAACGGGACGGGACGTTCGGCGGAGCCGACTGCTCTCACGCGGGAAGCGGGTGGAAACGAGCCATCGTCGACTTCGCAAAGGGCGGCATGTTTCCCTGATACGGGTGGACCCAGTCGGTGAGGATCTCCACGCCGAGCTTTGCATCCGCGGCGGCGGTGCGGATGAAGGCGAGGTCGTAGTACCAGTTGTGAAGCTGCTGCTGGATGATTCCCTCGGGGCACACGGAGAAGCTGGAGTAAAGCGAGCCGCCGGGCGCGAGCAGCGGGCGGAGCCGATCAAGGATCTGGATGATCGGATCGGGCGGCAGATGGGTGAAGACGGACTGCGCGAGCATCACATCGAACTGCTGGCCGGCGAGGGGGGCGAGGTCGCCTTTCGGGATGTAAACGAGCTCGGGCTTTTTGGCTTCGAGTTGCTTGCGTTTGATCAGGTCGTGGCCGACGCGGAGCGATTCATTCGAGATGTCGCAGCCGACCCATTTTCCGGCGTCCAGGAACTCGATGAAATACACGCCCGCCGCCGCGGGGCCGCAGCCGTAATCGAGGAAGCGGTCGCTCGGTTTCAGTCCGTGTTTGCAGAGATATTCGAACTGCCAGACGCGGTTCACTTTCTCGAACGTCGCCGGGTCGCGCTTGAGGATGAAGTCCTGCCGCTCCTCGTAAAAATCGACGTAGCCCTCGGTCGCGCTGCCGTGGCGCGCGAACATCTGTTTGTCGATCGCGGGGATCTTGTTGGTTTCGATCTGCTGGATTTTCCAGTCGCGTTTCATGAGAGCGGGAGTTGGTAAATGTGGTGGCCGGTCGCGGCGTTTTCGCCTTCGTGCTGGAAGCCGGCGGCTTCGTAGGCGGAACGCGCGCGTTCGTTGTCGGGATGAACGGTGAGCATGACGGCGGGCGCTCCGGCGGCGCGACAATATTCCACTGCCGTGGCGAGCGCGTGGCGGGCGAGACCGCGCCGCGCAAAAGCTTCCGCGATGAAGACGCCGAACGCGGGCCGCGTGAAGCCATCGTCCCAGCCGCGCAACATGTAGAAGCCGGCGAGTTCGCCGCCGACGCGCAGTCCCCACCAGCGATCTTCGCGATTGCCCGCGAGGCGGCGGTGGATTTCCTCCACGGTGAAAGGGAACGGGTGCAGATGCACGATGTATTCTGGCCGCGCGGCGGTGAGCAGCGCGGTGAGTTCCGCGGCGTCGGCGGGCGTCAGCGGGAAAACTTCCGGCTCGTTCATGAACCAACGGTCGCGACCGCGGGGGCGGCGGCTCGTTCCTCCACGCTCCATGAAGCGGGCACGAGACAGATGCCGGAGGCCTGCGCGGGGATGGTGCCGGAGCCGAAGAAATCGCCGGAGTCGACATGCAGCTCGGCGGCGTTGCGGAGGATGTCGACGGGGTCGCCCTGGCGGTAGGCTTTCGTGATTTGGTATTCGATCCAGTAAGCGCCGGTCGGCAGCGGCAGCCGCGGGATGCGGCAGACGAAGGTGCCGCGCTCGGGCAGTTCGGCGAAGGGCTGATTGACGAGCCAGTTCGACTGCGTGAAGACCGGCAGGCCGAAGTGGTTCGTGATGTTCAGCCGCGCGTTCAGGCGCGGTTCCTGGAAGCGCTGCGGATTCTCGAAGTGCAGGCAGATGTCGAGATCCTGGCCCGCGGCGATGGTCGAAACCGCGGTGCCTTCGCGGTTGCGGAATTCGATGTCCACGACCTTCAGTTCACCCGAGCCGGTGCGGTCGGTGCGGGAACGCAGCGAGCCGTCGGTGGGCGCCTGCGTTTCCATGTAATAGGTGAGCGCCTCGTCGGCGCCGCCGTCGAATTTCAGCCGGCCGTGATCCATCACAATGCCGCGATTGCAGAGGCTTTCCACGGCGGCAGCGTTGTGGCTCACGAAGAGAATCGTTCGGCCGGTGCGCGCGACTTCGCCCATTTTTCCGAGGCACTTTTGCTGGAAGGACTGGTCGCCGACGGCGAGCACTTCGTCGATGACGAGGATGTCTGGATCGAGGTGCGCCGCGACCGCAAAGGCGAGCCGCACGCGCATGCCGCTCGAGTAGCGTTTCACGGGCGTATCGATGAAATCCTCGATGCCGGAGAAGGCGACGATCTCGTCGAACTTGCGGGCGATCTCCTCGCGTTTCATGCCGAGGATCACGCCGTTGAGGAAGACGTTGTCGCGGCCGGTCAGCTCGGGGTGAAAGCCGGTGCCGACTTCGAGCAGGCTGGCGATGCGGCCCTTGATCAGCGCGCGACCGGAGGTGGGCGCGGTGATCTGCGAGAGGATCTTCAGCAGCGTGGATTTGCCCGAGCCGTTGTGACCGATGATGCCGACGACATCGCCTTCCTTCACCTCGAAGCTCACATCGCGCACCGCCCACAGCACGTCCTTGCTGGCTGGGGATTCCGCGCGGCCGAGCCAGCGCGACCAGCGTTCCTGGAGTTCCTCGACAAGCATCCGCCGGTTGATGAGACCGAGGTGGTAGCGCTTCGAGAGGTTTTCGACGCGGATGGTCGTCTTGGACATTAAACGGAGTCGGCCTGCGTGCGTTCCACGCGGACGAAGAGCAGCACGCCGGCAGCGAAGATTACTGCCGTGATGCCCATGCTGAGCGCGAGTTCCCAACGCTCGATGTGACCGAAGCCGATGAAGGCGTAGCGGAAGGCTTCGATGATCGGCACCATCGGATTGAGGATGAAAAAGATGCGGGTCTGCGGACCGATCGCGGAGAGCGGGAAGACGATGCAGCTCGCGTACATCCAGAGCTGCACGCCGAAGGTCACCACCGCCACGAGATCGCGAAACCGCACGGTGAGCGCCGCGACGAGGCAGCCGCAGCCGATCGCGAGCATGGCGATCTGGATAAGCAGCAGCGGGAGAATGATCAGCCGCCAATTCGGATGGACCGGCACGCCGAAATACCACGCGACCCCAAAGAACCCGAGGAACAGAAGGAACTGCACCCCGAAGGTCAGCAGGTTCGTCATGACCACGCCGAGCGGCACGGTGAGGCGCGGGAAGTAGACCTTGCCGAAGACCGCGGCATTATCACTGAAGGTCGTGACCGTCTTCGTCAGGCAGGTGGAAAAGAAATTCCACAGGATGATGCCCGACATGAAGAAGAGGAACTGCGGCACACCCGCGGTGACGATCTTGCCGATGCGGCCGAAGACGACCCAGAAAACCAGCGACGTCATGAGCGGCTGCGCGATGAACCAGAGCGGGCCGAGGACCGTCTGCTTGTAGGTCGCGGTGAGGTCGCGGCGGAAGAGCAGGTAGATGAGATCGCGATATTCCCAGACCTCGCGGAGCCGGAGATCAAGCCAGCCGCGATCGGGTACGATGACGGTGTCCCACTGGCTGAGGTCTTCGGCAGTCGTCTCGGAGGTCTTACTCAAAATTTTGGCAAGCTGCCGCCATTGGCCGTCTGTCGTTTTTCAAACAAGACCATAAAGCGTGGAAATAGGATGGGTGTGCCCGGCCGGTTGAGAAGCCGGAGCGGGCGGGCGATGGCATCGCCAGTGGCCGTTCAGACGGCCAGCGGATGGAAGACCTGCGGGAGGACCGCGGCCGAGTCAACCTCGGCCTCCTTGACTCCACCGAGGAAATCCAGAAGCACCCGCACGCGCTGGCGTGCGGGAAGCAAAGCAACGACACGGGCGCTGGCACCGTGAAAGAGACCACCGGCGAGCGTGACCTCATCGCCAACCTCGATCTGATCGGGCACCTCCAGCGCGTCCTGATGGCACCAGCGATCCTTCAGCCGGTCGATCTCGCTGGACGGCACGTCGGCCCAGCGATTGCCGAAGCGGAGGACGTCGCTGACGCCCAGCGAATAACGGGCGCGGCGAAAGGCTTCCTGAAGAATGAAGCGGGCGAAAAGGTAGTTGGGAAAGAGCGGAGTGGTGTGCCACACCGGGCCCTGCCGGCTGGCGCGGCGGAGCCGGAGTTGGGGGTTGAACACCTCGATCTCGAGACTCCGCAGGTGCACGGCGGCGAGGTTCTGCCGCCGCGGCTGCGACCGGAGGCAGTACCAGCGGGGCTCGGAATCGTGGGTGTCCATGCGTGGCTCTAGCTACCAGAATGACCCTAGCGCGCAACGCCTTTTCCGGTCGGCGCCGCGGCCTGCGAAGCAAGCTCCCGACTGAATCGCGCGGCCAAAACCTGCGTGAAAGCGCGCGCGCCGCGGTCGTTCAGATGCAGCGCGTCGGCGCGGTTTTCGAGGTCGTAAAGCGCGGCGTATTCGGTGGGGTCGTCGAAGGCCCAGAGTGGCGGGATGGGTCCGGTGGCGCCCGCCTCGAGGTGGCGGCGGGTTGGGAGGGAATTGGGCGGCACGAAGTAGATGACCTGCGCACCGTGCCGGGCGACCTGGCGGGCAAACTGGCGAAGCGCCGCTCCGGAAGCTGGCGCGCCGGGTCTGGGCGGCTCGGTCTTCAGTTCGGCGAGCTGTTTTTGAAATTGCGCGGTGGTTGCGGGCGTCAGGCCGAAGGGCATTGGATCGTAACCCTGCGCGGTGCCGATGAATTGCGGGTTCTCGACGTGCGCCTTTTGCACCCCGAGCAGAACGGGCAGTCGTTCCGCGCCTTGGCCCATCGCCAGCCCGCGCCGCGCAAAGAGACGCAGATGCCGCCCCAGCAGCGGGAGCGGCGCGGTTCCCGCCTCACCGCTCAGGAGGCTCCGGCAGACCCACAGCGTCCGTTGCCAATCGTGCCAGTAGAGTTCGCGGATCGTCCCGAGTTCCGCCGGCTGGAGCGTGGTCCGCACGCCGGACAACTCGACAAAAACCCACCGAAGCGCGCCGCGCTCCCGCGCCGGGAGCTGGTGGTAGAGATACGCCGATTCCGGGAATCCCATGCCGTCCACGCCCAAATTGTAGGAGCGCACGGTCAGGCCGCGCGCGCCCACTTCCGCGTCAAAGACCGCTGGAACCACTCCGCGGAAGACCTTACTCGACCCGAGGAAGACCGCATCGAACGGCCCCTCCGCGCGGAACTGCTCCAGCTTCTCACTGATCTGCGGAATGTGCGGCCCGAGCCGGAGCTGCTGCAGCCCCGCGCCGGCGAGGCTCAGTGCGCCCACGAAACAGAGGACGTGGCAGACCATTTGGCCGAAGCGGACGCTGACCGACATGGCCGCGGAAGCTGCCGGTCGGCCGCCGCCTTGGCAAGGAACTCCGCCGCTCCCTCCACGCTTGCCAGCTTTCTCCCACACGCCCTAGCTTGCCCCTCCACATGCTCTCCGTCACAGTCCCCATCTGCAATGAAGCCGGCAACATCGGCCCATTGTACGACCGGGTCCGCAAGGCGATGGACCGCATCGGCAAGCCGTGGGAGATGATCCTCGTGGACGACGGCTCGACCGACGGCTCCGACGAGCTGCTCGACGAACTGGCCGACAAGGACAAGCGGGTGAAGGTCATCCACTTCCGGCGCAATTTCGGCCAGACCGCCGCGATGATGGCCGGCTTCGACTTCGCCCGCGGCGACATCATCATCCCGATGGACGGCGACCTGCAGAATGACCCCGACGACATCCCGCTCCTGCTCGCCAAGCTGGAGGAGGGCTTCGACGTCGTGAGCGGTTGGCGCAAGGATCGGCAGGACAATGCGATCAAGCGCAACGTCCCCTCGATCATGGCGAACCGATTGATCAGCTTCGTCTCCGGTGTGCGGCTCCACGATTTCGGCTGTTCGCTGAAAGCGTACCGGCGCGAGGTCATCGAGGGGGTGCGCCTCTACGGCGAGATGCATCGCTTTCTCCCGATCTATGCCGGCTGGCACGGAGCCGCCATCACCGAGGTCGTCGTGCGCCACTACGCCCGGACGTCGGGCAGTTCGAAGTATGGCCTCGAGCGCGTGCTGAAAGTCGTCGCCGACCTGCTCACGGTGAAGTTCCTCGACCGCTTTCAGCAGAAGCCGATGTATCTCTTCGGGGCGGTCGGCCTGTTTTTTCTGGTCCTGAGCGGCGCCACCGTGGCCGCGGCGATGTGGTTCAAGTTCTTCGCTGTGCCGGCGAAAACTTTCGTCGAGACGCCGCTCCCTCTCGTGGCCGCCGTGGCGGGCTCGGCGGGCATGATGTGCATCCTGATGGGCTTCCTCGCAGAAATGCTCGTGCGCACGTTTTTCGAGAGCCAAAACAAGAGCGTCTATCTCGTGCGGTCGGCGCGAAACCTCGAAGAAAAGTGACACCGGGGCGGAATGACGAATGACGAATTTTCGAATGACGAATGAATGACTGAAGACCCAATGACGAATGACGAAACGAAGCGCTCCTCGGGTCGGACCATCCGTGGAGCGGTTTTGTCATTGGTCATTTGCCCGCCTACACCGGGGCGTCTCGCTTCGCTCGGCTGCCATTGGAGCATTCATTCGTCATTTGGATTTCGTCATTCGTCATTTCCATCGTCATGTGTGGCATAGCCGGTTTCGTCGGCCCGGGTGATCGGGCGATCCTGAAGTCGATGACCGACGCGATCCGCCACCGCGGGCCGGATGCGGAGGGGAGCTGGGTGGATGAAGCGGCGGCTGTTTTCCTCGGGCATCGGCGGCTCTCGATCGTGGATCTCGGCGGCGGCGCGCAGCCGATGTGGACGCGCGACGGCCGGATCGGCGTCACCTTCAACGGCGAGATCTACAACCACGCCGAACTCCGCGCCGAGCTGCAGGGTGCGGGCTGCGAGTTTCTTACCGATCACAGCGACACCGAGGTGCTGCTCCATGCCTATCGCGAATGGGGCGACGCGTTCGTCGAGCGGCTCAATGGCATGTGGGCGTTTGTCATTTACGACCGCGTGCGGCACCGGCTCTTTGGCAGTCGCGACCGCTTCGGCAAGAAGCCGCTCTATTACTTCCATGAAGGTGCGGCGTTTGGTTTCGCGAGCGAGCTGCCCGCGCTGCTGCGGCATCCGAGCTGCCCACGCGAAGTCTCCGCGCTGTCGCTGCAAAAGTATTTCGCCCACTGCTACGTCCCGGCGCCACGGAGCATTTACAACCGGGTTTGGAAACTTCCCGGCGGTCACAGCTTCAGCTACCAGCCGGATGCCGTGGCCGCGGTGGAAAGTGACACGCCCACGCGCGGGAAGTTGAAGGTGTGGCGGTGGTGGGAGTTCGTCATTGAGCCGCAGGCGGTCAAAAACGAGTCGGGTCTATGCGAAGAAATTCGCACCACGCTCGAAGCCGCGACCAAGCGGCGGCTCATGTCCGACGTGCCGCTCGGCGTGTTCCTGAGCGGTGGCCTGGATTCCTCCGCGATCGCCGCGCTGGCCGCGAAGCACGTTCCCGCCGGAAAGCTCAACACCTTCAGCATCGGCTTCAACGAAGCGTCCTTCGACGAAAGCAGCTACGCCCGCACCGTCGCGAAGCGGCTCGGCACCGAGCATCACGAGGAGATGCTCGACCTCGACAAGAGCATCTCCCTGCTCCCCGAAATCATCGGCAAGCTCGATGAACCCTTCGGCGACGGTTCGCTGCTGCCCACGTATCTGCTCTCCCGTTTCACCCGCCAAAAAGTGACCGTGGCGCTCGGCGGCGATGGCGGCGACGAACTCTTCGCGGGCTACGATCCCTTCCGCGCGCTGCGCAATGCCGAGCGTTACGCGAAGCTCGTCCCGCACCGCATGCACGAAGCGATCCGCCTGCTCGCCGGGCGGATGAAGGTGAGCCACGCGAACATGAGCTTCGACTTCAAGGTGAAGCGCGCGTTGATGGGGCTGAGCTACCGGCCCGAGCTGTGGAATGCGGTGTGGATGAGCGCGCTCGAGCCGCGCGATCTCACCGAGCTTTTCCGCGAGCCGGTGGATGAAGAGGAGGTGTACAGCGAAGCCATCGAAGCGTGGGAACGCTGCGCGCAGCCGAACCTCGTGGACCGGGCGCTGCAATTCTGGACGAACGTGTATCTGCAGGATGGCATCCTCGCGAAGGTCGACCGCGCCTCGATGATGTGTTCGCTGGAAGCCCGCTCACCCTTCCTCGACATCGAGATGGCGAACCTCGCGCGCCGCATCCCGTGGCAGCTCAAACTGCGCGGCCGCGAGACGAAGTGGATCCTGAAACGCGCGCTGCGCCCGCTGCTGCCCAAGGAGATCATCGACCGCCCGAAGAAAGGATTCGGCATGCCGATCGGGCGCTGGATGCGCGAGGGAAAATTCGAGTTCGATCACACGGGAACCTTCCCGCACCTCGGCGGCATCACCTTCGCGAAAAAGAAAATCGCCGCACACCTCGCCGGCACGAGCGACGAACGGCTCTTCCTGTGGAGCTACTGGATCCTGAGCGAATGGCTGCGGAAGTAATCCGGGGAGCACACGCGTCCCGCGTGTTGGCGGAGGCGTCCCCGCCTCCGCGAACTTCCTGCACCGTGGTCGTAAAGGGGCGCGCCCCGATCATGGGGGCGACGAACAAAAGTGCGTTTCGGCGAGACGCCGAAACCAACCCGCGGGACGCGGGTGCTCCCCGGCGCCGCCGCCCCACGCCGCGATGAAAATCCTCGTCCTCTGCTACGAATACCCGCCCATCGGCGGTGGCGGCGGGAACGTGGCGAAATCCGTGGCGGAACAGCTCGTGGCGCGCGGCCACGAGGTGCGGGTGCAAACGGCGGCGCTCGGCTGGAAATCGAAGCGCGAAGTCATCGGCGGCGTCGAAGTCTTCCGCACCGCGAGCCTCCGCCGCGTGCCGGACACATGCACGGTTCCTGAGATGGGACTCTATCTCGTCACCAGTCTGCGGCCCACCATGCGGCACATCCGCGAGTGGCGGCCGGAGGTCATCCACGCGCACTTCGCCGTGCCCACCGGTGTGCTCGCGTGGGCGGTGCATCGGCTCACCGGCGTTCCCTACGTGCTCACCGCACATCTCGGCGACGTGCCTGGCGGTGTGCCCGATCAAACCGACGCGATGTTTCGCCGCATCGCCCCCCTCGCCCGCCGCATCTGGCGGAACGCTGCGGCCGCCACGGCGGTGAGCAGCTTCGTGCAGGAGCTGGCGCAGGAAGCCTACGCGCGGCCCGTCACCCGCATCCTGAACGGCATCGACCTCACCGACGCGCCCGTCGAACCCGAGCCGCCGCATTCCCCCACGCGCCTCCTTTTCATCGGTCGCCTGAATCCGCAGAAGAACCCCGTCTTCCTCATCGAAGCGCTCGGCCATCTCCGCACTCTCGCGTGGCATCTTACCTTCATCGGCGATGGCCCGCTGATGGGTGAAGTGCGCGAGGCGATCGCGCGCAACGGCCTCGCTGAGCGAGTCACGGTCACCGGCTGGCAGGAACCCGCGGCCGTCCACCGCATCCTCGCCAAGTCCGACATTCTCTGCATGCCGTCGATCAGCGAAGGTCTGCCGATCGTCGGCATCGAAGCGCTGAAGTACGGTCTCGCCATCGTCGCCAGCGACATCCCCGGCTTGCGCGATGTGCTCGACGACGGCGTGAACGGCGCCAGCGTCCCGCTCGGCGATCTCGTCGCGTACGTCGCACAGCTCGGCCGCTTGATTGAGAACCCCGAAGCGCTCGCCGCGATGAAGCGCGCGAGCTGGGAGAAGGCGCGTCGCTTCGATCTCGGGGAAAGCGCGCACGAATACGCGCACATCCTCAGCGAAGCAGCCTCGACAAAGCTCTAAACGCCCGCCTTTGCTGCGCACCTCCGCCGCATGACGCCTTATCTCCTTCTCCAGCAAGAACTCCGCGCCGAGCCACGCGCGTGGTGCATCACCGGCGTCGGCGGCTTCATCGGTTCGCACCTGCTCGAGACGCTGCTCGGGCTCGATCAGCGCGTCGTGGGGCTCGACAATTTTTCCACCGGCACGCCGCGCAATCTCGCCGACGTGGAGCAGCGCGTGGCGCCGGAGCAATGGGCGCGATTCACTTTCATGAAAGGCTCCGTGACCGACATCGGTGTATGCCGCGAGGCGAGCAACGACGCGGATTACGTCCTGCATCACGCCGGCTTCGTCTCCGTGCCGCTCTCCATCGAGGACCCGATCGCCTGCCACGACACGAACGTCACGGGCTCGCTGAATGTGCTCATCGCCGCGCGCGACAACCGCGTGCGCCGCGTCGTCTACGCCAGCTCCAGCGCGGTCTACGGTGACGACCCGCACCAGCCAAACGTCGAGCCGCAGATCGGCCGCCCGCTTTCTCCCTACGGCGCCTCGAAGCGCATGGGCGAACTGTATGCACAGCAGTTTCACGATCACTATGCGGTCGAGTCCGTCGGCCTGCGTTACTTTAATATCTTCGGCCCGCGGCAGAATCCGCGCGGAGGTTATGCCGCGGTCATCCCGCTCTGGATCGCCCGCCTGCTCGCGGGTGAAACGTGCCGCATCAACGGCGACGGCGGCATCACCCGGGACTTCTGCCCCGTCAGCGACGTCGTGCAGGCGAATCTGCTCGCCGCCACCGCGAAGCAGGGAGACACGAGCGGCGAGGTCTTCAACGTAGCCCTCGGGGCGCGGACCACGCTCGACGAACTTTACACCCTCATCGCGAGCAAGGTTTCCGGGGTCACCGGGCGCGAAGTGCCGCCGGTGGAATACGGCCCGGCCCGCCCCGGCGACATCCGGCACTCGGGAGCTGACGTGAAGAAAATCCGGGAAGCGTTTGGTTTCACGCCCACTGCCGACCTCAACGCTGCGCTGGAGGAAACCGTCCGATGGTATGCCCGGCAAGCCACGTCCTGTTAATAATCCGACCAGAGGAGGTCCACGAAAGACACGAAAGGACACGAAAGCAGAACGCTTCATTTCGTGTCCTTTCGTGCTTTTCGTGGACCTTCCCGCTGCCTGACCAAACCGCAGAGGAACAAATCACAAACTAGGCGAAATAGACGAAAGGGGTTGCCGTCTGAATTCTACCTTTCGCCTATTTCGCTTGTTTCGTGGTTCCACTTCTTCGTCTTAACTCCCACCAATGTCCGACCTCTGGCACGCCCTGAAACCCGCCGCCCGCGCACAGCTCGCGCAACGCGACTATTCGCAGAAATCTCCCGCCGAGCGCCTCGGCACCGCTGGCCTTGAGGCGGGTGAAGCCATCGCGAAACGCGCGGAACTCGCCGACGTCTGGATTCCTGGCGTGGAGCTTTTTGGCCGCCGCATTTTCCCGCAACGCCACCGCGGCTTCTTCGGCGAATTCGCCCGCCAGGACGACGGTCCGCTGAACGCGATCGGCTTCTGGCCGAAGCAATGGGCCACCGCGCGGATGTTCGCCGGCACCGGCAAAGGCTTCCACATTCACCCGCCCAGCATCCCCGCCGACACCACACCGGAAGCCTGGTTCCGCCGCCTCTTCATCGACGAGCCCACGAACTACGCGCTGCGTCCGTATGATCGCGAGCAGTGGGACGCGATGTTTTTCGTCCAAGGCAACGTCGAATTTTTCCTCGTGGATGAAAGGGCCGGCCTGCCGCGTCGCGTGATGCGTCTGCTTATCGAGGGCGATGACCAGCGTGGACCGAACAACGCCGGTCTCGTCATCCCGGCCGGCGTGGCGCACGCATTGCGCGCGGAAGGTTCGAGCGACTCGATCATGGTCTACGGGACGAGCACGCAGTTTAACCCCGACTTCGAAGGCCGCATCGCCGACGGGATCGAACGCGCCACGCTGCCGGTCGACTGGCAGGATTACATCGGCTGAGCGCTCGCGAGCCGCGGAAGCGGCAAAACGGAGGCCGGATTTGCAATCCGGCATCCAACGATGCGCGCGGTGTGATACCAAACTAAGTTGAAGGCCGGACGATTCGGCCCGGCAGGGCTGAAAGAGATTAGCCGGTGGCGTCAGCCACCGGACTTGAGTTACAAGGAGACCGAGCCCCGGCAGGGGCGGCAGAAATTCCAGCGCCCCTGCCGGGGCGGAGCGCATTATTCCGTGATCCGGTGGCTGACGCCACCGGCTAATTTCCGCGGAGCCTCCGGCTCCAAGAAACGTCCGGTTTTCAAAAGCGTTTGGTATGAGCGCTTCCGACGCGTGCACCGACGGATTGCAAATCCGTCCTACGTTCTGCGCCCACTGCGTGCGAAACAGCCGACTCAAAAAAGCTCTGTCATCCTGAGCGGAGTGTAACGGACTCGAGGCTTTGCGAGAGGTCCATGGTGCCGCGGGGACAATCGAAGGACCTCCGCCTTCGGATGATCGCGCGATCTCCGGCAGACTGAGGTCCCTCGCTTTCATTCTGGTCGCTCAGGCTCCCTCCCTTGCGCTCGGGATGACAAAGCGGAGCGGAGCAAGTTTCCCATCTCCGCAGACTGCCTCCACCCTATCGCACCGGCTCCGGAGTCGCTGCCGCGGGCGTGGCGCGGGCGGGCCGGATGCCTGCGGGCTTCGGAGTTGCGCCCGGCTGGAGCATCGGTTCCCGCAGGAGTCGCCGCGCTGGTGGTTCCGCGGATTGTGCGGGCGCCGCGCCGGTGGGCGCTTTCGGCGACGGTTCGGCCACGGGCCGCTCGGTGGGTGGCCGGAGCGTTCCCGTCCCGCGTGGCTGCTCAGGCGCGACTCGCGGGGCGGCAGGCTCCCGTCCGCCCGGAGCGGGTGGTTCCGCGGTTGCGGGTTCCAAAGTGCGCGGGGCCAGCTTTCCGGGCTGAGGTGTCGCCGCGGGGAGTTTGCTCTCCGGATTCGCTGCCGCAGGGATGCCACCCGCGCCTTTGCGCGGTGCGGGAGTCGCGGGCACTCCGGCGGGTGAGGGTTTCGTTCTCTCCGGCAAGGGCGTGGCCTTGGCTTTCGGAGGCTGAACGGCGAAGGGTGTCGCTGCTGGCTTCCGCGGCTCAACGATGCGCGGCATCTCGACCTGCCGGGGGATCGCGGCGGGCGTTGCCACCGGTCGGGCAACCGCCGGCTGGCGCGCGGGTTCCACTTTCGGCACGGGCGCTTTCTGGGCTTGCTCGGCTTTCCGCGCTTCCTGCTTTTGCTGTTCGCGCACGCGGGTCACGTCGGCGGAAGTGTCGCCGCTCCAGCCGCGCTCCACTTCGGCCGAGCGCACCTGTTCGCGCACTTTCGTCGGCTTCCCGGCCGGCTTCGCGGCGGAGAGGATAAAGGGCGCGAGGAGCTGCAGCACATTACCCCGCTGCTGCCCGGCTAGTGGAGCCTGCGAGACGCGCTCGAGTTCCATCCGCCGCACCTTGCTGTGCTGCTCGATGTCCGCAAACTGCGGCCCATCATTGAAGAGCACCGTATGGTTATCCACGCGCTGATAGGTGATGTTCGTGACGTTCGTCGTTTGGTTGATCACCGTGATGTTCCGCTCCGGCTCGACCACGCGGCCGAGGTAAGTCGGCGCGCCCATCGTTTCCACTTCCACGAAGTTGTACGTGCCCGGGCCGATGTCGTAGTAACTGTCCACGCCCGCATTGAAGCCCGAGCCCGAGTGCGCCTCCGGCGGCAGCGGCGCCCAGCCCACGTAGCGATCGCTGCTCCGCCACGAGACCCACGCCGGTGCCCATTCCGAACCCGGCACCCACACCCAGCCGAGGCTGCGCACGCGCGTCCAGCGTCCATAGTGATAGGTGGCCCACCCGAAGGGCTCCTGCGTCGTCCACGTCCAGCCGTAGTTGGTGTAAACCCAGTGGCCGTCGAGGTATGGGCGCCAGCCCGGATCGCGCGCGGCGGTCGGCTGCCAGCAGTAGCCGTAGCGGTCCAGCTCCACCCAGTCGCCATGCGGATCGAGTGCGTCGTAGAAGAAGTCGAGTTTCTGTTCCGTCCGCGCCTGTTGTTGAGCTTCGCGCGCCGCGTCGGCGCGTTCGGCGGCGATGCGTTG
This sequence comes from Chthoniobacter sp., assembly GCA_031424375.1. GTDB lineage: Bacteria > Verrucomicrobiota > Verrucomicrobiia > Chthoniobacterales > Chthoniobacteraceae > Chthoniobacter. The sequence goes on from JANPHH010000362.1 coordinate 30,248, forward strand.
CTCGGTCTCGCGTTGGTCCATCTGTCGCTGCGCGGTTTTCCGTTCGGCGTCTTGCTTCTCGTTGGCGCGCTGTTCTTCGCGGATCTGCGCGAGCCGCTGGTCGGCGGCGCGGCGTTGCGCGTCGTCGAGCTGCGCGCGGTCCTGCTCCAGCTTGGCGCGCTCGGCGGCGAGCGCCTGGCGCTCCTGCTCCACCTGCGCGGCGGCGGTCTGTTGTTCGCGCAGGCGTTCTTTCTCCTGCATCTCGGCAAGGCGCTGTTTCACGTCATCGAGTTCTTTCCGCGACTTCTCGAGCATTGCCTCCGGATCGATCGGCGGTTTCCGATCACAAGCCGGGAGCGTGACGGCGGCGAGCGCCGCGAAGAGGAGGAGACGAGCCTTCATGGTGGGATGGGATTTTTGGAGCGGATGCTGGGACTGACGGTCCGCGCCTTTATTCAATGCGCGAAACTCTCCATAGCATCGTCTCGCATCTGGCGCATGAAAGGCTATCGATAAGCCATGCCCACTTACGTCTACGAGCCCTGCGAAGGCGGCTGCGACAAATGCGGCGGCCGCTTTGAGATCAATCGCCCGATCGATCGCGAGCCGCTGACGCATTGCCCGCTCTGCAAGGTCGCCGTGCGCAAAGTCTTCGCCGGCTTCAACACCCCACCGAACAAAGCGAAGCCGCTCTCGGTCGTGGACGCGAAGAAAGCGGGCTTCACCGTGCTGAAGAAGATCGGCAAGGGCGAATACGAGAAGCAGTAGCCGCGCAGCGGGCGCTTAAAAAAGAGCTGTCATCCCGAGCGGAGTGTAACGAAGCCGAGGGACCTCGGCCGCCGGAGGATCATGGATCATTCTGCGATCCGAGGTCCCGCGACTGCATTCTGGTCGCTCAGGCTCCCTCCATTCCGTTCGGGATGACACGCGGTTTGTGATTCTCCGGTCCACCCGCGTCGGGATTTTTCGATACCCAGCGCCCGAGACTCACGCAGCGCGGAAATTTTCCTGCCAAGGCACCACCGCGCCACGGCATCATCTCCGCCGCCCACTCCCGCCATGCGTTTCCCCATCCCTCTCGCCCTCCTCTCCGCCGCTGCGCACGCCTTCACCATCGACGTCGCGCCCACCGGTCCGATCCACGATCTCACCGCGGCGCGCGATGCCGTGCGGGCTGCGCGGGCCGCGGGGGAAAAGGGCGCGATCACCGTGCGGATCGCGGCGGGAGAATATCCGATCAGCGGCGCCGTCACGTTTGAATCGCAGGATGGCGGCGTGACCTATGAGGCGGCGCCGGGCGCGAAGCCGGTCTTCGTCGGCACGAAGAAGATCACCGGCTGGAAAGCGGACGCAAAGGGCGTGTGGACGACAAGTATCGAAGCCGGCACGACGACCGAGGCACTCTGGGTGAACGGCCGCCGCGCGACCCGCGCGCGCACCCCGAACGACGACTACTTCTTCCCGCAGGGCATCGCGACGAAACCGATCCCCGGCGTGCCGCCGCCGAAAAATCCCGCGACGAGTGCGCTGCAGATGCTCCCCGGCGAGGCGCAGCAGATCGCCGGGCTGAGTCCTTCGGAGCTGAACGACGTGAATGCGGTCGTGCTCCATTCGTGGAACGAAACGCGGCATCGCGTGGCCGGCGTGGATCCTGCAACCGGGACGCTGCAATTTACTGGCGGCACGCGGGCGTTCTTTTCGCTCGAGCCGTTTCACCGGATGTATTTCGAAAACTTCCGCGCGGCGCTGGACACGCCCGGTGAATGGTTTCTCGGAAAGGACGGCACGCTTTTCTACATCCCGCGTCCGGGCGAAAAACCGGAGACCGCGATCGGCGAGATCCCGACGCCACCGCAGTGGATCGTGATCAAAGGCGATCCCGCGCAGGACGAGACGCTGGTGCGCGACCTCACCTTTCGCGGGCTGAGCTTCCGCGGGCAGAGCTACACCCTGCCGCAGGATGGCGTCGGCTTCTCGCAGGCCGTCGCACCGCTCGGCGCGGCGATCGAGGTCGATGGCGTGCGGAATCTCACGATTGATGGCTGCCGCTTCAAGCAAACGATGACGAACGTGCTCTGGCTGCGCAAAGGCTGCCGCGATGTGGTGGTGAAGGATTCCCTCTTCCGCGACATGGGCGCCGGCGGCGTGAAGATCGGCACGCCCGATGGCAACAACGGCAAGCTCGCCGCCGACGCGAACCACACCAGCCACGTCACCGTCGACAACTGCATCATCCACACCGGCGGCCGCTACTTCCCGAGCGCGATCGGCGTGATCATCTTCCACTCCAGCGACTGCACGATCCGCCACTGCGACATCGCGGATTTCTTTTACTCCACGATCAGCATCGGCTGGACGTGGGGTTACAAGCCGACGCCGTGCGCGCGCAATGTCGTCGAGTTCTGCCACCTGCATCATTTCGGCTGGGGCGTGCTCAGCGACATGGCCGCGGTCTACACGCTCGGGCCGCAGCCCGGCACGGTGATCCGCAACTGCCACATCCACGACGCCGGCTGCGCGAGCTACGGCGCGTGGGGCATGTACAACGACGAAGGCAGCACCGGCATCGTGTGGGAAAATAATCTCGTCCACGACACGCAGAGCGCCGGCTACCACCAGCACTACGGCCGCGGCAATATCGTGCGGAACAACATCATCGCCCGCGGCGCCGAGGAGCATGTGCGCTGGAGCAAGCCAGAGGATTTTCTCGGCTTCGCCTTCTACCGAAACATCGTCCTCGTCGGTGACGGCCGCCTCTTCATGCATGTGGACAAAAACTGGGACAACGGCCGCGTCTTTCTCGCCGACAATGTCTACTGGAAGCCGGACGGAAAGCTCGCCGAGTTCGCCGGCAAGACGTGGGCGGAGTGGCAATTCATGGGCCGCGACACGAATAGCGTGGTCGCTGGTCCGCTCTTCGTCGATGCGGCGAACGGCGACTGGACGCTGCGCCCCGAGTCGCCCGCGCTGAAGCTCGGGTTCGTGCCCTTTGACTGGAAAAAATCCGGCGTGAACGGCAACGCTGAGTGGCAGCAACTCGCGGCGACGCAGTTCCCGCCGATGAAGTACGGCATGAAGCCGAAAGCGGTGCCGCTCGTGCTCAGCGAAGACTTCGAATCGACCGCCGTCGGCGCGAAACCAAACCGCGCGAAGATGAGCAAGACGCTCGCGAAGGAACTCGTGGTGAGCAGCGAGCAGGCGAGCAAAGGCAAACACAGCCTGCAACTCACCGATGGTCCTAACTTCCCGAACGCCTTCGAGCCGCACTTTTACTTCAATACCCACGTCGAGCACGGCACGACCGTCGTGGCCTTCGATGTGCGGATGGAAAGGGCCTACAAACTGACTCACGAGTGGCGCGATAATTTCACGCCGTATCGCACCGGGCCGAAGCTGGACTTCGACAACGGCGGCGTGCGCGCCAACGGGAAGAAGCTCGCCGACTTGCCTGCCGACACCTGGGTGCATGTGGAAGTCCGCGCGAAGATCGACGGCGACGCGACGTGGTCATGCATCATCACCCCGGCGGGCGGTCAGCCGCAGCGCTTCGACGGCCTGAAATACGACAAGGCCACGATGACGACCCTGAACTGGATCGGCTGGGCCAGCAACGGCAAGGACGTGGCGAAGTGCTGGATCGACGAACTGAAAATCGCGAACGACGTGGAGTAAGAAATCCGGGGAGCACACGCGTCCCGCGTGTTGGCCTCGGCGTCCCGCCGAGGCGAACTTCCTGCGACGCGCCTACGAGCACATGGTTCCACCCAGAACGTGGCGCAACCTTTACCACCACAAAATCCGGCGCCATCTCGTCCTCCCCGCCGCAGGAAGTCCGCGAAGGCGGGACGCCTTCGCCAACACGCGGG
>JANPHH010000363.1:0-1632 GCA_031424375.1 Chthoniobacter sp.
CGAATGGCAAGAGATGATCCTCGCCCCCGAGCGACTCACGAACCCCGCGAACCAAATGCCCCTGAAGGACTGGTCGAGCATCGGCAAGCTCCGCTTCCAACCCAAACCCGGCTCGGACCTGACGAAGGTGATCTTCGCCGAGTTCAAATGGGTGACTGGCACGACCAAATGACGTCAGTCATCACTCCATCACATGCTTACTGAAACCGATTCATGACACCCACGCTGACACTCCTGACTGCGACCCGCGCGCTGTTGAACTGCCTTTTCTGCCGTCCATGGATGGAGTTTCGGTCCGCCTCTGCCATACTCAACCTGCACCAGTAACAAACTTCATGACCAAGCTCCCCGTCCAACCCAAGAAGTGATCAGCATGAAAAACAGACTCGTTGTCCTCACGCTCACCGTCGTTTTCGCGGCGCATGGATCAGGCTTCGCCGCAGACGCGAAGCACGACTGGAATCTCGGTGCCACGGGCCTGCGAGGCTGGATGCGTTGTGACAAGATGGTCACATCCGATGCCCGCCAGATCACGATCAAGAAAGTGGAGAAGGGTTCTCCCGCTGACGGTGTTCTCGCGGTCGGCGATGTGATTCTCGGCGTCGGCGGCAAGCCGTTTTCGTATGACCCGCGCACCGAAATGGGCAAGGCTCTGACCCTGGCCGAATCGAAAGCGGGCCAAGGCAATCTCAGCCTGACCCGGTCGCGCGCGGGCAGCGAGGCGGAAGTCGTGGTGAAGCTTCCGGTGCTTGGAACTTACAGCGCCACGGCTCCCTACGATTGCCCGAAGTCCAAACTCATTCTCGAACGAGGGTGCAAAGATCTCGCCAAGCGGATGGCGAATCCTTCCTATGCCAAAGAGTTGGATCCCATTCCACGATCGCTCAATGCGCTGGCTCTGTTAGCCAGCGGCGATCCCGCCTACCTCCCGCTGATCAAGAAGGAAACCGAGTGGGCCGCGAACTACAAAACCGAAGGAATGGCAACCTGGTATTACGGCTACGTCATGATGTTCCTTGCCGAATACAAGATCGCGACGGGCGATGATTCGGTCATGCCGGGCTTAACGCGGCTCGCGCTCGAAGCCGCTCATGGTCAAAGCGCGGTGGGTTCGTGGGGCCACAAGTTCGCTCGGGCCGACGGACGACTTTACGGCTCGGCATGATGAACTCGCCGGGTTTGCCGCTGACGATCTCGCTGGTGATGGCCCGTGAGGCGGGCGTGAAAGACCCGGCCTTGGATCTGGCGATCGAGCGCAGTGCCAGGTTGCTGCGATTTTACATCGGCAAAGGCGCGATTCCTTATGGGGACCATCATCCTTGGATTGAAAACCACGAGGACAACGGCAAGTGCGGAATGGCCGCCGTGTTGTTCAACTTGCTCGGTGAATCGAAAGGCGCGGAGTTCTTTTCGCGCATGAGCGTTGCTTCTCACGGAGCGGAGCGGGACACCGGACACACCGGCAACTTCTTCAACATGCTTTGGGCGATGCCAGGCGTCGCCCAGTCGGGCTCGAATGCTACCGGCGCATGGATGAGTGAGTTTGGAAGTTGGTATTTTGACCTTGCCCGCGGCGCGGACGGAAATTTCCTGCACCAGGGTCCGCCGGAACCTAAAGAAGACAGCTTCGCA
>JANPHH010000364.1:0-2309 GCA_031424375.1 Chthoniobacter sp.
AAACGGGTTTGGGTTCCGTTCGGGTTGTCGAAGAAAAGATCCGCGACGTAGAACTTCTTACCCTTCGTGTCAGTTCGCTCGGAGATCAGAAGATTCATCCTCCAGTCCTTCTCGATAATGCCACCCAACTGATTCACATCCAGTTCGAGGGTGTCCATTTGCACCGGGTCCTTATCGGCATTTTTGTCCCGCTTCCCGGAAAAGGAAGTCATGACGGTCACCGGCAGCATGTTACCCTGCGGCGCATCAGTTTGCCCAGCGAGGGGAGCCGTGACTTTGCCGCTGCCTTGCGTCGGGGCATCCGCGGTCCCGTCATCGAACATTCCACCGGCCTTGGCGTTCGCGGTCAGGACGGGGAGGCCATTCACGGTCCTCACGAACAACGTGCGCGTCACCGAGGTTCCCTCTTTCTTATCCACAAAACCAGGAACCGAACTGACAGCGGTGACCTTGCCGGACGCGTCCATCGTCATAAAGGTGCTGGCACCCTGGACGCCGGATGTAGCCTGCAAATCGTAAAACGGATCATTATACGGCCCATTGAGAAAGACCATCGGCGTGATCTGGGGCGGGCCTGAGGGTGGGTCGGCCGGCGCGTCGAAACCAAATTCGCCAACGGGGCTTTCCACCGGAGGCGCGGCACTGAAACCCCTCGCGCAGAGCGTGAAGAGGACGAACGCACTCAGGAGGGCCTGAGAAAGGGGACGTGGAGTTTTCATACTTTTACTTTGCGGTTTGCAACCCGTGGCGGGCAGCAAGGGCGATTTTTTTGTTGGGTGTTTCGGAAAGAGTCTGCAGCGCTTGGCGAGCCACGGGAGTGTTCGCCTTGCGCAGGGCAAAAACGGCGCGTGTCCTCACATCGAGAGTCTGATTGGAAACCGCGATCTCCGTCAATTCCGGAACGATCTCCGCGTCGAACTTCGCCGAGAGGCTGCTCGAAGCGCCGCGTTTCACGGTATCGGCAAGCGCATTGAACCCAGCCACCCGGGCGGCGTAATCAGTCTCGCTCTGAATCACGGGAAGCAGGCTCTCCGCTGGATTGTTCACCTGCGCGGGCAGCGCCTCGTAGAGTCGGCGGCGCACATCGGCATCCGGTTCCACGGTCGCCATGCGCGCCAAGTCTGGCCCCAGCGCGTAGTTGTCCTCGATCGGGAGGGCAGAGATCGCCCACGCGGACATCTCCCGCACCTGCGGATCGCGATCCGATGCCGCCAGCGTCTTCAGGAATGGCAGGGCATCGGAGGAGGATCCCGCGAGCGCGTCCACCGCCGCGACCCTTACTTCATCGGGTGTGTTCGGGTCACCGAGCACCTGCCTCCAAGTGCCTTCGATTTGAGAAAACGGAAACTGCCCGAGGGCCCCGAGGATCTGCTCGTGGTCTTCCGGTTCGGGAAAAACTCGGAAGGCGTTGACCAGCGCATCGCGAGCCTGCGGCGTGCCGACGATCGCCATCGCCAAAGTCGCTTCGAGCCGGAGCGGTTTGGGTAATGAGGTATTGGTGATCATCTCGTTGAGGGTCTTGACGTTCGCATCCCCGCCGATGACCGCGAGCACCCGCGCCGCGAACTGCGCCTCAGCGGGATTCTCCGACTTTAGCAGCGCCCGCGCCGCCTCCGTGCGGAGGGCGTCCGGCCAGCGATTGTCCTTCATGATGGCCGCGAGCCGCCGACGGTTCAGTTCCCCGCCCAAGGCGGCCAGTTCGCGAATCGCCTTCAACGCCTCCGCATCACTGCCATTCTCCAGGATGGTGATCAGAGTCTGTTCGCGGGAAACAACGCCGTCCCCGTCCTGGGGCTGCCGCAACGCATCCGGCAGGTTGACCTTTTCCGGCGACCCGACGCCACCGATGATCGCCATCGCTGCTCGCTCCGCGATCGTCAGGCGGCTGGTGGCCGGTCCATCGCTGGCCTGATTTGACATCTCGCGGGAGCGAAGGTCGGGGACCGATGAAGCAAACCAACCGAACAAAAACGATTTTCCCGGTGATCCAAATCCGATCCAAGCGGCTGCTACAGCAACCAACGCAAGCGCGCATAGGATAACGACGCGTGCCGAATGAAATTTCAGGCTCCGGAAAAACGAGAACATTCGCTGCCAAACACCCGTTGAGGTCTGGACTGAACGAATCTTAGTACACTCCCGCATGGTTGTTTAATAGAAGCGAATCGACTCCTAGCAAGTCGAATCAACGGTGATCCAGGGTGTGATTACTTGTGGTTCAAAGATGCGCGCGATGTCCCGGAGGGACGATGGAAATTAGCCGGTGGCGTCAGCCACCGGAACCGCCCGCCGAGCGAACCCGCCCTGAA
>JANPHH010000365.1:0-18263 GCA_031424375.1 Chthoniobacter sp.
AACCGCCCCGGCAGGGGCGTTGGAATCCAACCGTCGCGATTCCACCGCCCTCCGGGGCGGGTTCGCTCGGCGTGCGGTTCCGGTGGCTGACGCCACCGGCTAATTTCCATCGTCCCTCCGGGACACCGTGCCCATCCCGCATGGCACCACATTCAATCACACCCTTTTCGCTGTGCCCAGAGGATCCCAGTTTGACAATTCGCGCCGGCTCGGCGAGTCATGCACCCGATGAAAGTCGACTCCTTCATGATCAATACCGAATTCCCTGCCGGGGTCCCGGCAGTGACGGTGGGCGTGCGATTGGAGTTCTAAAGCAGCATTCATCTCCAGCTCCCGACCCACCGCTCCGGCACTCGCAGGCGGTGGGTTTCTTTTTCTCCCGACGGCCCGCGGTGTCTCCCCGATCTCCTCACTCACCGTCCTCGCTCATGCCCTTTCTCGCTCCACCACCCTCCCCCGCTCCGCCCACGATTGCGGGACAGTCGTGGCCGTCCTTCGCGCGCGAAAATCGCGACACGCTGAAACTCGCGCTCCCGCTGATCGCCGGGCAGCTCTGCCAAATGCTCATGGGCGTGGCCGATACCGTGATGGTCGGCCGGCTCGGCGTGGTCGCGCTCGGCGCGGCGACGTTCGCGAACACCCTGCTCATCGTCCCGTTTGTGCTCGGCATCGGGCTGCTCATTTCGATCTCGGTGCGCGTCTCCCAGGCCAGCGGAGCAAATCGACCGGCCGATGCGCAGGATGCGCTGCGGCACGGGACATGGCTGGCGCTCGGCTTCGGTGTGTTGATCGTCGCGCTCGCGGCGACGGGGTTGCCCCTGCTCCGCCACCTCGGGCAGCCGCCGGAGGTCGTGGCGGCAGCGCCCACCTTCCTGATGATCTGCGCCGTCTCGCTCGTGCCCGCCCTGCTCTCGCTCGCCTGGAAAGATCACGCCGATGCGCTGAATCACCCGTGGCGTCCCTTCTGGATCATGCTCGGCGGCGTGGGTCTGAACATCTTCCTCAACTGGCTCTGGATCTGGGGCCACTGGGGCTTCCCCGCCCTCGGCCTGGAGGGCGCGGGCTGGGCCACGCTGGTCTCGCGCATCGCGGTCGCGGTCGCGATGTTTCAGTGGCTCACGCGCTCCCCGCTCGTCTGCGCCTGGACGCCCCCGCGCTGGTTCATCGCCTGCCGCCGCGAGACGTTTCTCAACCTTTTGGCGATCGGATTCCCCGCGAGCCTGCAACTTCTCACCGAAGTGACCGCCTTCGCCGTGGCCGCGCTGCTCATCGGCACTCTCGGCGCCGTGCCGCTCGCCGCGCATCAGGTGGCGATCACCTGTGCCGGCGTCACCTTCATGGTCCCGCTCGGCGTGGCCATGGCGATCACCGTGCGCGTGGGCGAAATCGTGGGTGCCGGCGAACGCCCGCGGCTCCACCGCGTTCTCATCGGGGGCTGGCTCTTCGGCCTCGGCTTCATGGCGCTCTCCACCCTGGCGTTTCTGATCTTCGGCCGCGAAATTGCGGCGCAGTTCGTGAGCGACCGCACGGTGGTGGAAACGGCCGCGCATTTGCTCATCGTGGCCGGCGTCTTCCAACTCTGCGATGGGCTGCAGGTCGTCTCCGCCCACGCGCTGCGCGGCGTCGATGACGTGCGCGTGCCGACGTGGATCGCCTTCGTCGCCTACTGGATCGTCGCGCTGCCGGCGGGGGCGGCACTCGGGATCTGGCGCGGCCACGGGCCCATGGGCATGTGGACGGGCCTGGCCGCCGGGCTCGCCGTCGCCGCCGTGGCGATGGGCGTCCGCGCCTGGCGGAAGCTCGCGTAAACCGCATCCGGGCGTCCGTCCGGAAAACGCGGACTGAACGAAATATGCAACCCGTCTTCGCTTTCCTCCGGCTTTCTGCTATAAGCGGGGATGAAATCAACCAGCAGTTTTTCCCGTCGAGGTCCGGATCGAGTGGCTGAAGAGTTGGCAACCGTGCTTTCGGAGAAGGCGACATTCGAGTTCAAGGCGCTCTTCACGATCGTCCACGCGAACCTCAAAGCGCGCAATGCCGCCAGTGGTGGGGAGGAAATGCTGCGGCTCCGCGCTTACGAGAAGCTGCAGAATCTCGTCGAAGCAGGCGTCGTCAAACGCACCGGCAAGGAGTATCGCGGGGTGCCGGCGGCCTTGAAAACCTACATCGAAACGGCGGCCGCTCTGAACGCCGAATTCGAAGCGCGCAAGATCAGCCGCCTGCCCGCGAACACCGAGAAGTAATCCCCATGGCGAAACCAAACTACCAATTCGAAAAACGGCGGCGCGACATGGAGAAGAAGGCCAAGAAGGACGCGAAGCGGCAGAAGAAGCTCGAAACCGCTTCCGCGCCCGCGACGGACAATGAAGGCGCGGCTCAAACTGCGACCAACCCGAGCTGACCGCGATGAGCCACAGCTCCGCGGCGCCGCCGATCACGAAGGGCATCCTCAAACTCGCCCGCCAGATTAACGCGACCGCCGCACCGGATTACGTTCCGGTCGAGCCGGGCGACGATTGCCTGCCGGCCCGCTGTTTCCAAAACGTCGCCGCCATCGTCAAGCAAAACGGGGGCTCGGTGCAGCACGGCTGGCGCCTGCGTGAGCAGGCCGCCGCCTACGTCGAAGGCGAGTTCCATTGCGTGTGGCGCCGTCTCGACGGCGCGCTCATCGATGTCACGCCGCGGGAAGATCGCGCGACCGAAATCCTCTTCCTCACCGACTCATGGACGGTGTGGACCGGCGAACCCGTCGAGCCCCAGCGGATGATGTTGAATTTGCAACCCTGCTACTGCGGCAGCGGCATGCCGTTCAAAATCTGCCACGGCCTGGCAGACGATTAGGGTTCCGCATTATCCAGCCACCAGCTCGACCGGCCAGCGAGCGACCGACGGCGCGATCCAGTGAAGGAGGTCATCATTCATACCGACGGCGGCTGCCACGGGAATCCCGGGCCGGGCGGCTGGGCTGCCGTGCTCACCTATGGGACGCGCACCCGGGAAATCAGCGGCGGAGCTCCCGCAACCACGAATAACCGCATGGAACTTCTGGCTGCGATCGAAGCATTCAAAACGCTCAAGGAACCCTGCGCCGTCGAGTTTCACACCGACTCCGAGTATCTAAAAAACGGGATCACCACCTGGCTTCAGACTTGGAAACGCAATGGATGGAAAACCAAAGCGAAGCACCCGGTCAAAAACGAAGACCTCTGGCGCGCCCTCGATGCCGCCACCATGCGGCACGAAATCCGATGGTGTTGGGTCAAGGGGCATGCCGGGCACGCTTGCAACGAACGGTGCGACACCCTCGCCACCGGAGAAATCGCCCGGATCAAGAAGACCTTTACTCGCGCTGACTTGAAAGAATTGCTCGCCGCATTCACGGCAGCGAACGAACCGGCTGAGCCACCCGCACTCTTGTAGGCTGAGAGGATATACAGGAAATCGCGGACCGCTGTCATCCCGAGCGGAATGGAGGGAGCCTAAGCGACCAGAATGAAGCCGAGGGACCTCGGAAGGTCGGGAACTGCACGATTTTCCAAAGGCTGAGATCCCTCTGCTTCGTTACACCTCGCGGCCAATGAACCTGCCGAATGTCCAAAGCCATGCGGAGTCGCACCCGCCCAAGGAGGGGCGAAGTCCACTTCGCCAAGCCACCCCTCGCACAACGCGCCACTTCCACACCGTGGACGCTTTCCGCGCCGCGGGGATCTTCGGCGAACTGGAGTTCGCCGCTCCTTGTCCGCCCGCCGGTTCATCCCACCCAAAAATCACGCCCGCGGGTTTGGTTCCGCGGGAAGACAGGCTTTTTTAGATTCGGGACCCTCTCGGAGACGGAGCAAGGGATCAGGGAACAAACCTTCATGATTGCGATGTTTCCGTGCGCTCATCCACAGATTGCCTGGCGTCGCCAGCCGCTCGGTTGTGCCGCTCTTTGAAGCCCCCGGCCTCAGCGCGCCGGTCGAAGGCGAGTGCGAGTTTATCGCGAGCTGGCCTTCTGAGGTTCACCGCCAAACCAGGTCTTCGCCGTGGGATCGGTCTTGAAAAATTTCAGCAACAGCTCCGCGACCTTCTGCCGTGCAGAATCTGTCGGATGCGTGCCATCCTTGTCAGTCAAATCCTCGCGCTTGTAGACCAACCCGTCGGCCTTTCGCGGGGTTTCACCATCCGCCCACAAATAGGGTCCCCAAAGCAGCAGCGGTGATTTCACCGCGCCCTTGGTCGCGTCGTAGTTCAGTTCGGGTTTGCCGGCGATCTGATCCTGAATCAGCCAGCGCATCGAAAATGCCTCCTCGTAGGCATATGGCTCGGGGTTCAATCCAGTCAGCGCGTAGCCGCCATAGATACGGCTGGAGAGATAGACGATCCGAAGGTTAGGGAACTTCTCTTTGAGGTTGGCGAGGTCTTTCACCAGGTTTTCCTGGAGCTGCTTCGCGTGTTTCGGAAAGTCGCCGTATTGCGCCGGGCCGGCCTCGGCCTGTTTCATCCAGACAGCCTGAACCTGCCTGGCACTCAAGCCGGCTGCGGTTAGCCGTTCGTCGACTTTCTGCCACAATGGCGCCTTCGGATCGGCCCAGCGCATGGCGGTTTGGCCGCCTTGGGCCCCATCGACGATGACGACTCCCTTCGATTTCGCGGGGTCGGCGTCGGCGAGCTGTTTGAACTTCGAGTACTCCATCGTTGTGTTCGACATGCCGATCGAGAGCAGTCCGATCTTGCCGCCGGCCGACTCCTTTCCATCCGCGTCGAGGGGGCGAATCTTCGCGGCTTCCCGCATCGCCGCTTCGAGATGGGCTTTGGGCGGTTCATTCATACCGCCACCGTAGAGCCCGCCATCCTCGCCCTTGTATTTCGCCGTGCCGAGTTCGGTGAGTGGCGTGAGATGCTGCGTCCACGGCGCGGGCGCCGGAGGACGCACACCACCCCCTCCGTCCCCGCTCCCGCGCGATGCGCGGGCGCGATCATAGTAAGCTTGCTCCTCCGCCGTGAGTTTCTCGCCGCGCTGCGCCTTGGCGTGCAACTGCCGCGCGCGTTCCCAGTCGATCCCCTCGCCGGACGTGGCCGGCGGGCCGCCCGTTCCGGTCGCGTTCTGACGCTGCTGCTCCGCCATGGCCCGGCGGATGTAAGCCTCCTCGTCCCCCGTGAGCTTCTCGCCTCGCTGGCGACGATCGAAGTAGCCGTGGGCCTTTTGCAAATCGATTGGCGGTTCGTCTGCTCGGAGAATGGGAACGAGCAGCGAAAGACTCGCGAATAGCAACGGAATGAGAGGAGTTTTCATGTCGGGGGGAGGGAAATCGTATTACCGCGCAGTTACTTTAACCGCCCAACAACGCCCGCGTTGCAAGCGATCGCGCCGCCTGCATCGAAAGGTCGCCCCAAATCTCCCGCTTACCGCCAGTGCGGGCTTTTGACCGCGCCCCCTGGCATCGTACGGGGCAACCTCCTGCGCCCAACACACCGGATTTCCATCGCCCGCCTTCTGTGAAGCGACCACTCCCTGTTGCGGTACGGTATTTTCCGAAACCACAACATATTGTGCTTGCACTCCGGATTCACCCCCATAGCCTCCTCACCGCGTCCCCACGCGTTTTCCACCAAAACCGTCCCATGTATCTCAAGTCCCTCGAACTTTTCGGCTTCAAGTCTTTCGCCCCAAAAACCATCATGAACTTCCACCGCGGCGTGACCGCAGTGGTCGGGCCCAACGGTTGCGGCAAGTCCAACGTCCTCGACGCGATGCGCTGGGTGCTCGGCGAGCAATCGGCCAAGGCGCTGCGCGGCGGGGAAATGGCGGACGTGATCTTTTCCGGCACCGACTCGCGCGCGGCGGTCGGCATGGCGGAGGTTTCGATGACCTTTTCGGAATGCGAAGAGACGCTCGGGTTGGACTGGCATGAGGTGACGATCACCCGCCGCGTATTCCGCGACGGCGGCTCGGAGTACTTGCTGAATAAGACGCCCTGCCGGCTGAAGGACATCCACCAGATCTTCATGGATACGGGCATCGGCCGCACGGCTTACTCGATCATGGAGCAGGGCAAGATCGATATGATCCTGTCCAGCCGCCCCGAGGATCGCCGCGCGATCTTCGAGGAAGCGGCGGGCATCACGAAATACAAGTCGCAGAAAAAGGAAGCGCTCCGGAAGCTGGAGGCCACGGAAGCGAACCTCCTGCGCCTCGCCGACATCATCAAGGAAGTGAAGCGGCAGATCGGTTCGCTGCAGCGGCAGGCGGGGAAAGCGAAGCGTTACCAGTCGCTGATCGGCGACTTGAAGATGCTCGAGACGCATTCCGCAAAGCGGCAATACGACAGCGTCTTGGAAGCCCGCGAAACTGTGACCGCCGAACTGGCGCGCCTCTCCGATCGGCACATCGAGACCGAGCAGGAAATCGAGACGCAGGAGTCGCAGGTCAATGTGCAACGTGCGGCGCTCGAGGAAATGGAGCAGCGGCTGAATCAAGCCCGCCAGACCCTCAACGACATCCGCACGCGCATCTCGAATCACGAAAACCGCGTCATCTTCAATGAAGAGCGGGCGCAGGAATTCACCGGACTCGTGGATCGCTACCGCGGTGACGTGGCGGCGGCGGAGGAGAAGTTCAACATCGCGGAAACCCAGCTCCGCGATACCGACACCGAACTGGAGCAGATCACCTCGATGCTCGCGAGCGAACTGCGCGTCCTCGAGGAAACGCAGGCCGCGACCGCCGCGCTGACCAATCAGCGGCAGGAAGCCGAACGCACGATCTCACAGATCGGCAACGATTCCGCCCGTATCGAGAGCCGCATCAGCGGACTGCGCGGACAAATTTCCGGCGTGATGCAGCAGCGCGACGGAGCCGAAGCGCGGCTGAACATTCTCACCGGCGAGCTCGAGCAACTCACGTTTGCATTTGCCGAATTCACGGATCGCCTCCGCGACACGCAGGCCGAGATCGATCGCGCCACCGGCGAACTCGAACAACGCACCGCCGCGCTCAGCGGAGCCGAACAGCAGCTCCGCGACGCGCAGACCAGCCTCGTCTGCGTGGATGGCGAACTCCGCGACGCGCAGCGCACGCTGGCGGAAAAGGAATCCAAACTCGAAGTCTTGCGCCACCTCAACGAAGGCGGCGAAGGTTTCTCCGAAGGCACGCAGGCCGTGCTGAAGGGGCTGGATAATCCGGAGTTCTTTAAGCCGTCGGTGCTCGGCGCGCTGGCGCAATTCATCGAGGTCGATCCGGAGTACGTCACCGCCGTGGAAGCCGCGCTCGGGGCGAATCTACAGGCGATCGTGATGAAGGACACGATGATCGCCGAGTCGATCGTCAGGACGCTGACTTCGCACAAGATGGGCAAGGCCTCGCTCGCGCTCCGCGATCTCGACCGGCACTTCGAGCATTCGTCCGAACAGCTCACCCTGCCGGAAGGCGCGCTCGGCTGGCTGATCAATAGGATCAAGCCGCAGCCCGAAGTGCAGCGGCTCATCGAGCGGCTGGTCAATCACACCGTGCTCGTGCCCGATCTGGAAACGGCGTTGCGGATCTTCCCGCAGCGCGGCGCCGTGGTGACGCTCGCCGGCGAAGTGCTCACCCGCGACGGCATCCTGAATGGCGGCGCGACCGGCGAGGCGACGAACTCCGTGCTCCAGCGGAAAAATCAGATTCACGCACTCGAAGCCGAGGAAGCGGAGATCCAGGCCGTGATCAGTGGCGTGAGCCAGCGCCGACAGAATCTCCAGGTCGAGATCGAAACCGGGCAGGCCCGCCTCGAAGAAGCTCGCGAAGAAAAGCAGAACGCCACGCTGCATATTTCCACGCTCCGTAATCAGCTCGCGATGGTGGAACGCGAAACCCGCGAGACCGAGCGCAAGCAGCAGAATCTCGAAGGCGAAAAAGCCAGCAGCGAAGCCCGGCACCGTGAGGCGGCCGATCGCGTCGGCGGACTCGAGGCGGAAATCGCCGCGCAACTCGCGGAACTCGAAACGCTCCAGCAACGCCGCGCCGAAGCGCAGAACGAGTTGGAAGTCCTCCGTTCCCGCGAAGGCGAACTCGCCGCGGAACTCAATGAACTCCGGGTCAAAGTCGCCACCGAGCGCCAGCGCCACTCTTCGCTCCACAATCAACGCCAGCCGATGGAAGCGCGCATCGCCGAACTCGGCGACCTGATTGCCGCGCGGCAGCAGGACATCGTGACCTACCACGAGCGCGCTGAATCGATGACCGCCGAGAACGGCGAAATCGAAGCGAACCTCGAACGCCTCCGCGGTCAGATCGGCGAAGGCGAGTCGGTCGTCGCCGCACTCGTCGAGGAACGCGCCGGCATGGCATCGACCGTCGAGGAACTGGCGAACACCCTGCGCGTGCTCCGCCACACGCTCACCGAGACGCACGACCAGCGCAGCAAACTCGAAGTCCGCCAGGCGCACATCGAGATGAAGCTCACCTCGCTGACGGAGCACATCCAGAAGCGTTACCAGATCGATCTCGCGACCTTTGAACGCGACCTTCACGGCCTGCGCGTCGCCGTGCGCGATCACGTGAAGCGGCAGCAGCGTGGCGGCGACGTGGAGGGCACCGCTCCGTCGGTGCCGAGTTCGTGCGAAGGAACATCCGAACCGGAGCCCGACCAGGGAACCGACGGCGCGGTTCCCTCCAATGAGGAACCGATCGCGCCGGATGAAGCCTTCGCGCTCGATTGGGACCGCATCGACGCAATGGTCCGCGAGATTGATTCGCGCATCGACTCGATGGGCCCGGTGAATCTCGACGCCATCCAAGAATACGACGAACTCGAGCAACGCCACACCTTCCTCGAAGACCAGAACAACGACCTGATCAACGCCAAGGCCGAGTTGCTGGAAACGATCACCAAGATCAACCTGACGACCAAGACGCTCTTCGCCGAAACTTTCGAAAAGATCCGGGTGAACTTCTCCGAGATGTTCGTGGAACTCTTCGGCGGCGGAAAGGCGAACCTCGTCCTGACCGACGAAAGCGACCCGCTCGAAAGCGGCATCGACATCATCGCCAAGCCGCCCGGCAAACAACTCACTAGCATCACGCTGCTCTCCGGCGGTGAGCGCACCATGACCGCGGTCGCGCTGCTCTTCTCCATCTACATGGTGAAGCCCTCACCCTTCTGCGTGCTGGATGAAATGGACGCACCGCTCGACGAGTCGAACATCAACCGCTTCATCAAGATCCTCGACCGCTTCGTCGCGCAGTCGCAGTTCATCGTCATCAGCCATCACAAACGCACCATCGCCCGCGCCGACGCGCTCTACGGCGTGACCATGGAAGAGCACGGCGTGAGCAAGTTGGTCGGCGTGAAGTTCAGCCACCGCACCGACGAGGGTGATGGCAAGGACGTACTCAGCAACAGCCAGCCTGAAGAGGTGGCGAGCGTGGCCGAGACGTTCGGCAAGAGCGGCAACCTGCACAGCGAGAACACTGAAACATTCGGCGAACTCGCTTCGTAACTTCAACAGACAGATTTCTGCAGCAGATACAGCGGCGCGTGGCCGCGGCTACCGTGGGGACGGGGGCCAAAGGTCACGCGCCGCGACGCTGTACGGATAGCGCTCCGTGCTCATAGAAGGATCGCCGTAGAAGCGAAGCGGCCCTCAAGAAATACCTGTCATCCTGAGCGGAGCGCCGCGCGGCGGTGGCTTGGGAAAGGTGGCCGCGGGGTGAGAGTGGTGCGGCGCGCAGTCGAAGGAACTCTCGCATCTCCCCGTGGCGGGCAGAGAAGTTAGAGGTCCTTCGACTCCGTTCCGTCCCACGTTCGCCCACACGGAACTCCGCTCAGGATGACAGGTTGTTTCCCGCCGCCCCCCGCGCGTCCGCTCAATTCCCCTTTGGGATTCCGACAACGATATCCTCCGCCCCTGCCCCGGCCCCGCCAAATGCCGCGTTCGCCGCCTTCTTGAAAGTCGGGAGAATTTCCTTCCCGTTCTTCCCCCACCCCGCGTGCTGCACGAGGAAGATCGTGATCAGCTTCCGCTCGCGATCGTAGGCCGAGTTCGTGTTGTAGGCGCCGCCGTGGGTGATGACGCTGCCATTCGACCCGATGCCGAATCCGTAGTTCGAGTGCGCCTCACCGGATTGGTCAGAGGTCATTTGTGCGACTGCCATTTCGGACAGCACACGCTTTCCTTCAAACTGCCCGCCATTCGCGAGCATGCGGTAGAAGACCGAAAGATCGTTCGCCGTGGAAAAGAGTCCACCCGCCGGCATCGGCTGACGTTCGCGGGAATCGAGCGGGTATTTGAGCTGCGCGATCGGCGTCTCTTCGAGTCCTCCATCGGGCGTTGGTTTGTAGGCCTTGGCCAACCGCGCGAGCAGCGCACCGCTTGGCCAGAAAGTCGTCTCATTCATCCCGAGCGGCTTGAGCAGCCGTTCTTCGACAAACTTTTCGTAAGGCATCCCGCTCACCACCTCGATGATGCGGCCCACCGTGTTGATCCCTGCGTTGCTGTACTGCGACTTCGTTCCTGGCTCGAAAAGCAATGGCATCATCGCGTAGCTGCGGACGCGGAGTTCGAGCGGGTAAAGGTCGAGCGTCGGCTGTTCGATCGCGGATTTGAATGGCAGTCCGCTCGTGTGGCTGAGCACTTCGCGAACGAGGATGGGATGGCGCGGTTTCCTTAGCAGCGCGTGTTCAGCGTCCTGCTCCACCGCGACCATCTGACCTTTGAATTCCGGCAGATAGTTTTCCACCGGGTCGTTGACGTTCACCTTCCCCTCATCCACGAGGATCATCAGCGCGGCGCCGGTGATCGGCTTGGATTGCGACGCAATCCAGAAAACTGAATCCGTGCGCAGCGGCTTCTTCGCCGCGACGTCTGCCCAGCCCACGGCCTGCACATCGAGCACCCCGTCTGGCGAAGCCACGAGCGTGACCGCGCCGGCCAGGGTCTGCGAATCGACGAACGGCTGCAGCGTCGTGCGAATCGCGCTGCCCGGAGCCGCGGGATCGAAAATTTCCGACGGCCAGACGCCGTTCGCGATCGGCTGCGACTGCAGCTTCGCAGGATCGATAACCACATGTTTGGGGCGTTCGCGCTTCCAAGTATAGGTCGCGTGGACCAACCCGTCGCTCGTCTGGATGATGGCGGGATAACTGTATTCGCCCTTGTCCGTTTCGAGGACGAGCGCGCCTTCCCATTTTTCGCCATCGCGCGACACCGCGAGGTTCAGCGGCGAGCGCCCTTTCGCCGTGTGGTTGTAGATGAGCAAGTGGCGCCCGTCTTTGAGCGTGACGGCGTCAGTGCCGGAGTTGGGATTCGGCAGGTCGGTCAGCGTGAGCGGGCTCCAGGTCTTCCCACCATCGGCGGAGCTGGTGCGAAAGAGGCGAGCCTGCCGGGTGCGGCCGAGGGCGAGCAGTCTGTCGCCGCCGAGCGTGAGGATGCTCGGCTGAATGGCGCTGATCTCCAACCCATCGTTCAGGAATTCGGTCTTCGTCCACGTCTTGCCGAGATCCGCGCTGCGCTCAAATTGCACCTGCCAGCGGCTGGGCTTTTCCGCGGATTCCAGGCTCGACGGGCAGAGCAACGTGCCGTCTGCGAGCTGCACCGGCTTGTTCTTTACCGGCCCTACGAAGCCGGCGGGCAGCGGCTTCGCAGCGGACCAGGTCGCGCCGTCATCGGTCGAGGTCTTGAGCAAGCCGGCCCAGCCATTCGGGTGTCCTCCCACCTTGTAAAAAAGCAGCAGCGCTCCGCCGCGCGGCTGGAAGAGCACGGGATTGAAGCACGCGAAGCGCTGACCATCCGCACCCACACCGTTCGCGACCTCGGTGGGCGGCGTCCACTTCCCTCCGATCTGGCGCGAGAGCCAGATCCCCACGTCCGGCGCGCCTTCCTTCGTGCCGCCGAACCACGCCGAGACCAGCCCGCTTTTCGTCTCCACGATCGTCGTCGCGTGGCAGCTCGCGAAGGGCGCCGTTTCGTAGATGAACTCGGACGCCACCACGGCGGTGGCGGCTGCGGCGGGCGCGAAAGAACTGCTCGCGAAAAGAAGGAGCGAAGCGGCGGGGAGGAACCGGGAGGATTTCATGGGCAGGAGCATTACCTGCGGGCTGGGGATTTATTGTGCCTGCCGCACCGCGGGCCGCAGACTGAGATTTGTGCTTGGCCACGCATTCGCGATCGGACATGCCTCTGCCCCATGAAGATCTCCCCAGTCCTGCTCACCCTCGCCCTCACCGTTGCCAGTTCACTCGCGGCCGACACGATCAGCTTCGAGGGGAAAGCAGGGCCGGGCACCGGAAAGCACGTGGTGCTGCTCGCGGGCGACGAAGAGTATCGCGGCGAAGAAGGGCTGCCGCAGCTCGCGCGAATCCTCAGCGAGCGGCATGGGTTCAAGACGACGGTCGTCTTTTCGATCAACAAAGAGACGGGCGAAATCGATCCCAACACCAAGGACCATCAACCCGGCATCGATGCCCTCGATTCCGCGGACTGTGCAATCATGCTGCTGCGCTTTCGCGCCTGGCCGGATGCGCAGATGAAGCATTTCGCCGACTACATCGCCGCCGGGAAACCCATGATCGGACTTCGCACCAGCACCCACGCTTTCTCCGCGATCAAAGGCCAGTACGCGAAATTCAACACGTTCGGAAAAGTCGTCCTCGGCGAGGGCTGGGTGAATCACTGGGGCAAACACAAAAGCGAAGCAACCCGCGGCGCGATCGAGCCCGGCGCGGAAAAGAATCCCCTGCTCCGCGGCGTGGCCGGCATCTTCGGCGACACCGACGTGTATGAAGCCTACCCGCCCGCCGACGCGAAGATCCTCGTTCGCGGCCTGGTATTGAAAGGGATGAGCATCGATGACGCGCCTGCCGATTACAAAAAAGCCCGGGCGACAGACAAACAGGAGCAAGGCATCAACGATCCCGCGATGCCGGTGGTGTGGACCCGCGAAGTGCCGAACGATGCGGGGAAAACGAACCAGACCTTTTGCACCACGATGGGCTCCGCGACCGACTTGCAAAACGAAGGCATGCGCCGGCAGATCGTGAATGCGGTGTATTCCTTCACCGGCGTGGAAATGCCGGCCAGCGCCGACGTCACGCTCGTAGGGGAATTCAAGCCGACGTTCTACAGTTTCGGCGGATTCAAAAAAGGCATGAAGCCCGCGGACTTGGTGAAGTGAGTCTACGCTCGGTATCGTACCCACTGTCATCCTGAGCGTAGTTCCTCATGGGCCGAGGCGGCGGCGCTCGGGACAAGTGGTGGCCGGTCCACGGGCGAGCAGGCGGGGAGGAACGGAGTCGAAGGACCTCTCGCATCCGTGGGAAGCGGCGGTGCAGAGCGATCGTCGCATGCGCTCCGCACCACCGCCGCCCACAAAAGTTAGAGGTCCTTCGACTCCGCTACGCTCCGCTCAGGATGACAGGTTTTTTTTCGAGCGCCGCGCGCGCTACTTCCCCTGCTCGATCATCTGCGCGAACTGCTCGAAAAAGTAGCTCGCGTCATTCGGCCCGGGTGCGGCTTCCGGATGATACTGCACGCTGAAGATCGGCAATTCCTTGTGCGCGAGCCCCTCGACGGTCTGGTCGTTGAGATTGATATGCGTCACTTCGACGTTCGCCGGGAGCGACTCGGGATCGACGGCGAAGCCGTGATTTTGCGAGGTGATCGTCACCTTGCCGGTGCGCAGATCCTTCACCGGCTGATTCCCGCCGCGGTGGCCGAACTTCAGCTTGAACGTCTTTCCGCCCAGCGCGTAGCCGAGCATCTGGTGACCGAGACAGATCCCGAAGATCGGCGTCTTGCCCATCAGTCCGCGGATATTTTCGTGAACGTAAGTGAGTGCGGCGGGATCGCCGGGGCCATTCGAGAGGAAGACGCCGTCCGGCTTCATCGCGAGCACGTCGGCCGCCGAAGTCTGCGCGGGCACGACCTGCACTTTGAAGCCCTCCTGCCGCAACCGCCGCAGGATGTTCGTCTTCATCCCGAAGTCGTAGGCCACGATGTGATGCTTCACCGGCGCCAGCTTTTCGAAGGCCTCGCCGCGCTCGGTGACCTGCACGCCGTCGCCCTTCACGATCGTCCACGCGCGGCTCAGCGTATCACCCGGATCCCACGCGTAAGGCGCGGCGGGCGTGACCTCTTTCACAAAATCCGAACCGGCCATCGGCGGCGCACTTTTCGCCCGCGCCACGGCCTGCTCGGGCGTCATGTCCTCGGTCGTAAGACAGGCCTGCATCGCGCCGATCGAGCGAAGGTGTTTGGTCAGCGCGCGGGTGTCGATGCCCTGAATGCCGGGGATATTCCACTGCCGCAGATAATCATCGAAGGTGCCGCGCGAGCGCCAGTTGCTCGCGACCGGGCTGAGTTCCTCGATGACAAAGCCGCGCACGTGCGGCTGCGAGCTTTCGTTGTCGAGATCGTTCACCCCATAGTTGCCGATCTGCGGCGCGGTCATGGCGACGATCTGCCCGCGATACGATGGGTCGGTGACCACTTCCTGGTACCCCGTCATCGAGGTGTTGAAGCAAGCTTCACCCACCACCGTGCCGGTGGCGCCAAAGGATTCGCCGATGAAAATTCGGCCGTCTTCGAGTGCTAAAATCGCGCGCATTGACGGAAAGATGAAGGATGAAGGCAGAAGGCGGAAGAAAATGGTGAAGGAAGTGGGAGAATTTTGTTCCCGCGTCCTCCCCACCCTTCGACCGCCCTCATCCTTTCGCCGTCATCCCCGCTACTGCGGGGCGGGCGCGGGCACGGTGCCGGATGGCTCCGCCGGGATGGCCGAGAAGTCGCCCTCGATCGTCTCCATCATGTTTTTCTTCTCGTTCCAATAGAGCGTAGTGAGTTTGCCGGTCTGCTTTTCACGCACGGTGTAGCGCTTGTTGGCGTCGTCTTCCGCCACCATCTCGATCTGCCCGGCGCTCACCTTCACCATCATGCTGGCCGCGGCTCGCGTCGGGTTCTTCTGCGCGTCTTCGGCGAATTGTTTGATTTTTCCGCCGAACATCAGGCTGAAGACGACGACACCGATGACCGCGAGCACGATGATGCCGCCGCAACCGATGCCGATCCAAGCGAGAGGGCCGAGGCCTTTTTTCTGGGGAGGATTTTCTTCCATGGCGTGACGCTAGCGGCCCAGTGCCGCGCGGATCAAGCGCGACGATCAACGTAAAAACGGCGATCGGAGGAACCACGGATTCCACCAATGACACGGATTCAGAGATTGGTGGGTTTCGTCCACTTCCTCAACCGATCACCCACATGGTGAAGGTGACGCTCGCCCCAAGTGCTTGGTAATCCGTGTCATCCGTGCAATCCGTGGTTTCCGTTTCTAGATTTAGAATCAACCGATCGCTCCGAGCGCGCCGGTGCTATCGCCAACGAACGGAACCCGCACGTCCATCCGCTCGAGCATCGAGGTCCAAAGATTTGCCACCGGCGTCTCCGCACCGAGACGCACATGGCGGCCGGTCCGGATCGTGCCGCCGCCGCCGCCCGCGAGCAGGATCGGCAGGTCGTCGTGATTGTGCCGGTCGCCGTCGCTGTTCCCGCTCCCGTAGGCGATCATGCAGTGGTCGAGAAGCGTGCCGTCGCCTTCACGGATGGATTTCAACCGCGTGAGCAGATGCGCGAGCTGCGCGACGTGGAAGCGATTGATCTCCCGCACCTTCCGGATCTTTTCGGGATCGTGCCCGTGATGCGAAAGCTCGTGATGGCCTTCATTCACGCCGATCTCCGGGTAGCTGCGGTTGCTTCCCTCATTGGCGAAAGTGAACGTGCAGACGCGAGTCACGTCGGCCTGAAACGCGAGCACCAGCAAGTCGCACATCACGCGCAAATGCTCCGCCTGGCTCGCAGGAATTCCTTCCGGCACCTTGGCTCCATCCGGCGCGGGCGTGACCGGCATCCGATACGCGCGCTCCATGCGCGCCTCCACTTCGCGGATCGCGGTGAAGTACTCATCAAGCTTCTGCTTGTCGCCGTATCCGACAGTCGCTGCCAGCGACTTCGAATCTTCGCGGATGAAATCGAGCACGCTCTTGCGCGCCGCGTGCCGGTGCGCCCGCTCGGCCACGCCCTGACTGCCGAACATCCGATCAAAAATCAGCTTCGGTTTGATCTCCTTCGGCAGCGGTTGCGTGGGCGATTTCCAGGAAAGCGTGGAGCTGTAAACGCAGGCATAACCCGAATCGCAATTGCCCGCCATGCCTCCGCCTTCACACCCGATCTCCAGAGAAGCGAGCCGGGTCTGGTCGCCGATCCGCGCCGCCGCGATCTGATCCGCCGAAGTCCCCGTGCGAATGTCGGTGCCGCCCGTCTTCAGCGGGTGCGTGCCGGTGAGGAATGAAGCCATCGCCCGCGCGTGGTCACCGCCACCGTCGCCATGCGCCCGCGCCTTGTCCGCCGCGAGGCCAGTGATCACGAGCAGATCATTCTTCACCGGCGCGAGCGCGGAGAGGATCGGCGGAAGTTCGCCGAGCGGACCCGCGGCGCCGGGCGTCCAGTTCGGCATATCCTTGCCGTTCGGGGCGTAGAGGAACGCCATGCGATTCGGCGCCACCCGGCGTCCGGGAGCATCCGCCGCCCACGAAGAAAGCGCCCCCATCGCATCTAGCCACGGCAGCGCGACGGCGGTGCCGAAACCTCGAAGAAGAGTGCGGCGGGAAAGAAGGTGAGATCGCATGCGTCGAACGTTCGCCGGTGGAGGTAAACGCGGGAGCATTTAACGCAGAGGCGCAGAGAACGCAAAGGGCGCCATTTTGCTCGGGGCGCGAGCTTGCGGCGCGCTTCGACGGCGCGGCGGATCGCCTGCTTCCTACTGCTCGCCTGGCACGAGGTCGCGGTCGTTCCACTCCTGGATGTAACCCTGCTGGCTCAAGTGCGTGAGATGCGGGCGGAAAGGGATCAGCTCTTTCTCGTTCAGGTGCGCGTAGCTGATGAAGAGCTTCATCCGCGGCTCCGCTTCCGGTCCGCACCTGCACGGGCAGCTTGATCGTGTCGTTCTCGACGATGACGACGATGCTCATGGGCGGGAAGGTAGCAGCCAACGCGGACCGGCAAGAAAGAGGCGCACCGAGCGTTCACGAGCAGGCGGTAGTCGAGAAATGTCGCCTGCCCCCATTTCCTGACTGACCCCCTATTTCCCTCGTCGGCTTTCTCGACCTCGCCCGCGGCGTTCAGCCGTGGTCCGAGCGCCGCGTGGCGGAGATTCTCGGCGGCTGGCGTGCGCCGGCGGCGAAGTAGTCCCAAGCGCGTGCCGAAGCCCAAGCTTCGGGCGAGCACGGCGGATCACCAGAGCAGCGGCACGCCGTAGGCGGAGAACTGCGAGTCGCACGTAATGATGGTCAGGCCCTCTACCTGGGCCTGCGCGATTATCAGCCGGTCAAAGGGATCACCGTGGTGCCGCGTCAGCGGGATCAACGCGCGGTAGTGATCGGGTGCGGAGGGCAGGAACTCGAAACCGTTGGCACTCAGCACGCCGGGAAAGAGCGCGTCGAAACCCACCTGGAGATCCAGCTTCCCGAGCGAAACCTTGATCGCCACTTCCCACGGCGTGGCGTGACTCACATAGCGTTGGTTCGTGGGCTCCTCCATCGCCTCGCGCGCCGCGGCGCTCAGCGCGGGATTCCCCTCGCAAAACCAGAGCAGCGCGTGCGTATCGAGCAACAGCCTCATCCCATGTAGTCTTTGAAGTCTTCCAGCGGTTCATCGAAGTCCGGCGCCATCCGGATCTTGCCGCGCAGGCAGCCGAAGCCTTTGAGCGATCCGGTTCCTTCGCCTGGCGACGGTTGCGCCACTGCCTCCACGGGCTCCAGTTCCGCCTTCACGCGGATGGACAGTTTGCGCCATTCCGCCGGCAGCGGCAGGTGCAGCGTGCCGTCGGCGTCGGCTTCGAGAATGGCGGTGATCGTGCTCATGCGGCGGACGCTACCGGCGTTTGCGGCGAAAGGAAAGCGCCCGCACGGCCTCGCGTGCCGGGCTGGGCTCCGTCACCGCGCCGCTTTGCGCCGCGCTTCCACCGCGCGGCGGATCGCCTGCTCCACCTCCATCCAGCCTTTCTGCACGATGTCGAAGTCATAGACTGGACGCGCGTCCCGCGTGGCGCATTGGAGCTTTTTCAGCCGTTGCTCCAGCGGGTGCTTCGCTTCCAGATCGTTCCGCTCCAGCGGCACCCAGAGCATCGTGCATTGCTTCGCGTCGGAGCGGGCGAGGGCGGTGGGCAGCTCGGTCTGCTGGATGAATTCCGAGACCCGTGCCGCGGTGGTGTAGAAAAGCAGCACGATGTCCGCGCGCTGGAGCGCGTCGGTGAT
>JANPHH010000366.1:0-7152 GCA_031424375.1 Chthoniobacter sp.
GCCGCGAAACGGCATCCGCGACCAGCAGCATGTCGGTCGTGCGCACGCGCGTCGCCATCAGCGATTGATGCGCGTCGCGGAAAGTCGTGTCCGTGACCAGCAGCCGCTTTTGCCGCAACGTCCATTCCGCGAATTTCGACGCGCCCAACTGGAGCAGCAGTTGTCGCGTTCCATCGGGGAGCACACGCGCCTCGCGTGTCGTCTTCGGCGCCCCCGCCGAAGACTCGACCCGCTCGCGCGCAGCGCCTGATTTTTGGCGTGCGGCTTCGCCGGCTGGCGGGGTGTTCCCGGCGAGGGCGCCGGCAACGACACGCGAGGGCGCGTGTGCTCCCCATTCACTCGGGATCGGCGCGGGCTCGAAGGGGACGGCCGGCTTGTAGCCCTTCGCGTGCGGATTCCCGTTCACGATCACATTGCCGAGGAACTGCATCAGCTTGCTCGCGCGGTCGCGCTTCGCCTTGAACTCGAAGAGCTGCGGCGACGTGTCGATCATCGTCGTCGTCGCCTCGCCGCGCTTGAAAATCGGGAAGTGAATGACGTTTTCGAGAAAGGGAATGTTCGTCTTCACCCCGCGAATGCGAAACTCCCGCAGCGCGCGATCCATGCGATCCAGCGCCATGTCGAACGTGCTCCCGCTCGCCGTGATCTTCACCAGCAGCGAATCGTAGAACGGCGTGATCACCGCCCCCGCGTCGCCCATGCCCGCATCGAGGCGGATGCCGAAACCTTCCGCCGGACGGAACGTGAGAATCTTCCCGTAGTTCGGCGTGAACTTATTCTCCGGGTCCTCCGTGGTGACGCGGCATTGGACGGCATAACCCATGCGCGGAATCTTGTCCTGCGCCGGCAGCGCCAACTCCGGCCCGTGCAGCTTCGCGCCTTGCGCAATCAGGATCTGCGAGCGCACGAGATCGATCCCCGTGATCTGCTCCGTCACCGTGTGCTCCACCTGGATGCGCGGATTCATCTCGATGAAGAACCACTCCTTCGTGTCGAGATCGTAGAGGAACTCGATCGTGCCCGCGTTGTTGTAACCGATCTCTTTGGCGATTCGCACCGAGGCATCGCACAGCTCGTGCCGCACGCGATCGTCCAGCTCCACGCTCGGCGCGATCTCCACCACTTTCTGATGCCGCCGCTGCACCGAGCAGTCGCGCTCGTGGAGATGCAGCACATTGCCATGCCGATCGCCCAGCACCTGCACCTCGATGTGCTTCGCGCGCGGAATGTATTTCTCCAGAAACACCGCCGCATTCCCAAACGCCCGTTCCGCTTCCCCCTGCGCCTCATCGAGCAGCGAATCGAGATCGCCCGCCTTATGCACTACGCGCATCCCGCGCCCGCCACCGCCGAAGGCCGCCTTGATGATCAGCGGGAATCCGATCTGCGCCGCGATCTTCAGCGCCTCCCCGCGGTCGCTCACCGGATCCTCCGTGCCCGGCAGCGTCGGCACCTTCAGCTTTTGCGTCAAAGCGCGCGCCGCCACCTTGTCGCCCATCAGCTCCAACAGCTCCGCCTTCGGCCCCACAAACTCGATCCCCGCCTCGCGGCACGCGCGGGCAAATCCCGCATTCTCCGAGAGAAATCCGTAGCCCGGATGAATCAGATCCACGCCATGCTCCTTCGCCACTGCGATGATCCCCTCGATATCCAGATACGCCCCCACCGGCCCCTTGCCCTCGCCCACGCGATAAGCCTCGTCCGCCTTGAAGCGATGCATGGAAAACCGATCCTCCTCCGCATAGATCGCCACCGTGCGCAGGCCCAACTCCGTCGCCGCCCGCATCACGCGGATGGCGATTTCGGAGCGGTTGGCGACGAGGAGTTTTTTCTGGCGGGGAGCGGCGGCGGGAGCGGAGGACGCAGCAGAGCGGGGAGCGCGCGGTTTGGAGGGCATGATGTGGGAAGGGAAAAAGAGGGAGTGAAGTTGTAGAGGAGCCGCCCGCCTTCGCGCCAGCGGGAAGACGGCGTCAGCCGCCCCGTCGGAAAAAAATCTATCGTCCTGAGCTTGTCGAAGGACCTCACGCTTCCGCGTGCCGCAGCGGTGCGGAGCCACCCGACCTCACCTCCCCCGTTCTACCCAGGACGCACTCTTCAGCCACGCCGTCGCAGACACCACCGCCCGCGTCGCCACCGCCCCGAGTCAGCCGAGCAATTCGGGAACGATTCCTTTGGCCCGCTCGAACTGAGCTTCAGCGCTTCTGGGGCGAAGCGCCCGACCGAACAGCGCAAGTCCTGCCAGCATCAGCACGCCACTCATTGGCTCCGGCACCGGCATGATGCTCTGGATCGAATTGGCTCCTCTCGGCGTCCCGAAGTCAGTGGCGTTATAGAGGATTGAGTTCTCGGACTGGACCGAGCCGTTTGGAGCGACCTGGAGACTCTTTCCCGCCGGCGCCGTGACGTAGGTCACGGAATTGATCGTGAATCCCCCGATGCTGAGGGTGAGCGAACTACTGCTGTTGACCAATGGCGCGCCCGAACCATAGGCATACTGCACATTCGGCAGCCCGCCGTTCGCCAGCGGGTCCGCATTGCGCGCGAAGAGGAAGTATTCGCCCTGTTGAATCGTCACGGGATCGGCCCCAGCGACCACGAAGAACGAACCGGAGCCCGTCTCGACTCGCAGCCCGCGCAGATCCATGGTGGTGGCGCTCACGATCTCGAACCACTCTCCATTCGCATCTGTGACGCTGCTCGGGTCGGGCATGAGTTCCGTGATCACGATCTCGTTTTGCACCAATGCCAAGGCGGGAGCGTCCAGGTTGCAAACCAACACCAACGCAATGAGCAACGAATGTTTGGTCATGAGTATGAGTTCCTAGATTTTATCGGCGGTCCGGTCAATGGCTGTCGTGGCGAACGTCACCGGATCAAGCGAGGCCGCACCGTCCCCCCAAACTTCCTGCCGGGCAAAGCAACCTTGCCCCGCGGTCCGGCAACCTTGCTCCGCCGCAGAACATCCCCGTTCTGCCGCTCTGTCAGTTTCCCTTTTCCCCGCGCCACCCGCCGCAGTCCCTCCGCAAACGCGCACCGCCGCAAAGCAAACTTGCTTCAGGCCAAAACAAACCAGTTGCACGCCCGAGCAAACTTGCTTCGCGCCCGAGCAAACCTGCTTCGCGGTAGAACAACCTTGCTCTGCCGCAAAACAACCCTGCGAAGCGCCAGATCAACCCGACATCGCCGCCATGTCGGGTTGAAATCGCCCCCCAATCGTCTGCTCCTCGAGGGCGGTGGCGTATGTATCTATCGACGCACAAGCGGTTTACAGCCGATGGCGGACTGAAACTCAAGAAAGCCTGTCATCCCGAGGCCCCAAACACGCGGGCGTGATTTTTCCCTCTCGTTCCCAAAGTTAGCGCAGCGCTTTGGGAACGTCGGACCCGTCGAGACTCTGTCTCCCCCCAGGGAGCGAGGCCCTCCATCGCGATTCCCATGCTCACCCGCCGGCCAGCGAAACAGAGTTTCGCCTCAAGGGTCCATTCCCAAAGCGCCTCGCTAACTTTGGGAACGAGTGGAAAAATGCCTGTCATCCCGAGCGGAGTAGTGAAAAAATGCATGTCATCCCGAGCGGAGTGTAACGGAGCCGAGGGACCTCTGCCTTCGGGAGATCGTGCAGTTCCCGGCACTCCGAGGTCCCTCGACTTCATTCCGGTCGCTCAGGCTCCCTCCGTTCCGCTCGGGATGACAGGCTGCTGGAGGTTACAGGCTGGTCGGAATGACAGGCTGCTGCCCATGAACCTGCCGGATTTCCAAAGCCCTGCGGAGTAGCACGCCCCCAGGGCGCGGCGAAGTCCACTTCGCCGAGCCACCGCTCCCGCAAAGCGCCACTGCAAAGACGTGCACGCTTCCAGCGCCGCGGGGTTCTCCGGTGAACTGGAGTTCGCCGCTCCTTGTCCGCCCGCCGGTTCATCCCACCCCAAGATTCACGCCCGCGGGTTCGGTTCCTCGGGACGACACGCCGAAGGCCGTCGCTCAGACCGTCGCTTCCGCCAGCTCAGGCTCCAGCACACTCGCCACCGCGCGCAGCGTCTTCAGCGCCTCGGGCGCCTTGTAGTGCCGCTTCAGCCCGCTCTCCGTCAGCGCCGCCGCCGCGTCCACCTTCACCCGGCTGCTCACCGTGCGATCCGGCAGCACGATCTCCACCGCCACGCCCGCCCCGCTCTCATCCGGCGTGATCGCCACATTCGCCTCGCCAAATTGCGCCGCCAGCTCGCTCTGCAGCTCCGCCACCGTCTCCGGCTCCGCATTGGGCAGCGCGCCCGTCTCACAGAATTTCTCCAGCGACTCCAGGTTCTTCACCAGCCGGAATTCCTTCGCCACTTCGTCATAGATCGCACTCGCCAGATGCGCATCCGCCACCGCCTTGGGCAGGACTTTTTGCAGCAGCGCGAGAAATTGTTTTTCGTTCATTCCTTTGGTTTTCATGGGCGATAAAGAGGCGGGATTTTTGGCGGGGCGCGGTTGTCCCCCGTTTCGCCGCCGCAGTGCAACCTTTGGGAATGCTCGCCCGTCGAGTGTTCCTCTCCCTCTGCAAGCCGACGAGATCGATCAAATCCTGCTCCTCACCCCGCCTGTCATCGAAACGGAGTTTCACCTCCCGGGTCCGTCCCCAAAGCGATTCGCTAAGATTGAGGGCGAGGTGGAAATCACAGAAAACAAGACTCCGGCCCCACGGGATTGCCAGCCGTGCTAGGATGCGGGAGTTCGCATGCCGCGTAGCATTCCAGCACTGATAAAGCCTGAACTCCTGATCTGGGCTCGGGAGTCGGCTGGCTATGCCACCGTGCAAACGGCGGCGCAATCCACGGGGTTTGAAGTAATTACGCTGCAAGAATGGGAAAGTGGACACGAGGTGCCAAGCATCTCTGAACTGCGAAAGCTGGGAGAGGTCTACAAGCGACCGCTGGCAGTATTTTTTCTTGCCGAGCCGCCGATGCGATTTGACGCGCAACGGGAGTTTCGCCGTTTGGCTGGAACAATTCCCGGCGACGAATCACCAGAACTCATCGCGGCTCTGCGGTGGTCGGTCTTTCGCCGAGAGGCCGCCATGGAACTCCACCGACTCGCCCACGATGAACCCATGGAACTCGGCGCAGAACTTCACCCCTTGATGGACATCGAGAACGCTGGGGAGAAGATTCGCGATCTGCTCGGGATATCGTGGGCGGAGCAAACAAACTGGCCAAGCGCCTACTCTGCGCTGACGGCATGGCGGGCAGCCATGGAAGCGCGCGGTGTTTTGGTCTTCCAATCATCGGATGCACCTCTAGAGGAAATGCGAGCCACCTGCATCCCGGATCAGCCGTTACCAGTGATCCTGCTCAATGCGAAGGATGCACCGCATGGGCGGGTCTTTTCACTGTTGCACGAATTTGCCCATATTCTTTTGCACGCTGGGGGGCATCGCACGAGCCGAATGATCGGCGAACGTTCACCCGAAGAGCAGCCGCTCGAAATAGCAGCCAACGCCTTCGCCGCCGCGGCACTCTTGCCGAAGAAGGAATTGACCAAGCTTGCGAGCAGTCATCCTCTAGCGTTGCGTGGTGACGACGACGCTCTGCGTGTGCTGGCGCAACGGGTGAAGGTGAGTCCTGAGGCAATTTTGCGTCGTTTTGTAACGTTGGGGCTAGCTACCGATTCGACTTATCGTCGCAAGCGCGATGGATGGGGCGCGCAGATCTGGTATGTGCCACCGTCTTCATCGGGTGGGCCATCGATCGAAGTGAAGACGATCGTAAAGGATGGCCCCTCATACACACGTCTCGTCCTCGATGCCTATGATCAGCGTCTGATTAACACTAGCGCAGCTTCGGACTATCTCGGGGTTAAACCACGGCACTTTGCTAACATCCGGCGTGAACTGATCGAAAGACCCTCGCTGACGGAGGCATGATTTATTGTGTGGATACCAGCGCCTGGCTGGACGGATGGGCACGCGATTACCCGCAGGACGTATTCCCTTCGCTCTGGGAGAAGCTTGCCGAGTGCATCGCGGCCGAAACCGTCAAGTGCTCCGAGGAAGTATACGTGGAACTATCGAAGAAGGATGATGACCTGCACGATTGGCTGAAGGCACGCAAGCAAGTGGTGGTGCCGATCGACGAAGTGATCCAACGGACCGTCTCGCAGCTCCTCGCCGAACATCCGCGGCTGGTCGATACCCACCGCAACCGCTCGCAGGCTGACCCTTTCGTGATTGCGACTGCGGAAGCCTTGGCGGCGGTAGTCGTCACTGGCGAGAAGCCTCGCGGAAAACTCGATATTCCGAAAATTCCCGACGTCTGCCAAGCTCGCGGCATCCGATGCATGACGTTCCTTGAAATGCTGCGGGAGCTGGGATGGAAGTTTTAGTCGCTAGAACGAGAGAGAACTTTCGGAACAACCGGGAAACGACGTGACAGCTAAGGAGCGAAGGCTTTGACCACCAATCGTGCGGCTTCGGCGATCACCGCTTCGCGTTCCTCGGGCTTTGCATTGGGCGCGGAAAGATACACGGCCACGAGCCACGGCGGGGCGCCTTCGCGGGGCCAGACGATCGCCACGTCGTTCGCCGCGCCGAGGTCGCCCGTCCCGGTCTTGTCGCCCACTTTCCACGCCTTGGGGAATCCGGCCCGTAAGCGGTTATCGCCCGTCGTGGTGCCTACGAGCCAGCGGTTCAGGCGGTCGCGGGAGGCGGCGGAGAGCGCGGGGCCGGTGAGCAGCTTCGCCATCGTCGCCGCCATCGCCGCGGGCGTGGTGGTGTCGCGCGGATCGTCGGGCAGGTTGGTGTTGAGCTCGGGCTCGATGCGGTCGAGTCGCGTGACGGGATCGCCCAGCGCGCGCAGGAAATTCGTGAGCCCCTCCGGTCCGCCCACCAGCGGCAGGAGCAGATTGGCCGCGGTGTTGTCGCTGGTCTGGATGGTGGCCTCGCAGAGTTCGCCCACGGTCATCCCTCCCTCGGCCACGCGCCGGGTGGTGACCGGCGCGTAGCTGAGCAAATCGGCCGGGCCGTAAGGGACCCGGCGGTCCAGCGACAGCTCGCCGGCCTCCGCGCGCGCCAGCACGGCCGCCCCGAGCAGCAGCTTGAACGTGCTGCAGAGGGCAAACCGCTCCTCCGCCCGGTGGCCGATCTGCCGCCCGCTGGCGGTATCGATCGCCGCCACGCCGAGC
>JANPHH010000367.1:0-4315 GCA_031424375.1 Chthoniobacter sp.
TTCCAGGACTGCCGTCGGCATCGGCACCGCCGCGCTCGCGTCGCTTCTCGATCGCGATCTGCTCGCGTCGCCGACCGGTGTCCTGCCGGGACTTCCGCACTTCGCGCCGAAGGCCAAGCGCGTCATTTACCTCCTGCAAAATGGCGCGCCGCCGCACATCGACATGTTCGACTGGAAGCCGGAGATGGAAAAATTCCGCGGCCAGGAACTGCCCGCATCGGTTCTGGCCGGGAAGCGCTTCTCGACGATGACGCAGGGCCAGAAGCAAAAACTCGTGCTGCCGTCGGTGACCACGTTCAAGCAATACGGACAATCCGGCGCATGGGTAGGGGAATACCTGCCGCACATTGCGGGCATCGCGGACGATGTCTGCTTCATCAAGTCGATGCACACCGAGGCGGTGAATCACGCGCCGGCGATCTCGTTTTTCCTCACTGGCGCGGAGCAGCCCGGCAGGCCGAGCATGGGCGCGTGGGCGACTTATGGGCTCGGCTGCGAGACGCAGGAATTGCCGGCGTTCGTCGTGATGACTTCGCGCGACAAGGAGGCGACGTGCGGCCAGATTTTCTACGACTTCTACTGGGGCTCGGGATTCCTGCCGTCGAAGTTCCAAGGCGTGCGTTTCCGCGGGAGCGGCGATCCGGTCCTGTATCTGTCGAACCCGGACGGCATGTCGCGCGAGGTGCGTCGCGGCTTGCTCGATGATCTGGCGAAGCTGAACGAGGAGCACTACGCGGAGTTTGCCGATCCGGAAATCCAAACGCGGATTTCGCAATACGAGATGGCTTACAAGATGCAGGCGAGCGTGCCGGAGCTGATCGACTTTTCCACGGAAAGCGAGGCGACGCTGGCGATGTACGGGCCGGACGTGAAGCGGCAGGGCTCGTTTGCTTACAACTGTCTGATGGCGCGGCGACTCGTGGAGCGCGGCGTCCGCTTCGTGCAATGTCTGCACGCCGGCTGGGATCATCACAACAATCTCTCGACCCAGTTTCAGATTCAGTGTCGCGACACCGATCAGCCGAGCGCGGCGCTGGTGAAGGACCTCAAACAACGCGGTTTGCTCGACGACACGCTGGTGATTTGGGGCGGGGAATTTGGGCGCACGCCATTCATCCAAGGTGACATCACGGACACCCGGAAGTGGGGCCGCGATCATCATCCCTACGCCTTCACCGCATGGATGGCGGGTGGCGGGACGAAGCCGGGGACCATTTACGGCGAGACGGATGACTTCGCCTTCAACGTGGTGCGCGATCCCGTGGACGTGCATGACTTTCAGGCGACGGTGCTGCACCTCCTCGGCATCGATCACGAGCGGCTGACCTTCCGTTTCCAAGGCCGCCAATTCCGCCTCACCGACGTGCATGGCAAGGTGGTGAAGGGAATCCTCGCGTAGACAAACCGCGCTGCACGAAGCGCAAGGGAAGGCAAGACATCCGCCGGGCGACGGGTTAGGCTTTCACCAGAAAGCTGAGCCACCCCTATGAACACGATTCTAGTCCCCGTTGATTTTTCCGACGCGACACCCCGCGTGGTCGAAACCGCGCAGCAGCTCGCGCAAGCGTTCGCCGCCCGCATTGTGCTGCTGAATGTCGCCGAGCCGGAGCCGGATTTCGTCGGCTTCGAGCCCGGCCCGATCACCGTGCGCCAGAGCGTGGCCCGCGACTTCAAGGCTGAGCGGCAGCGGCTCGATGAACTGAAAACGCAGGCCAGTGCCGGTGGAATCGACGTGCAGGCGCTGCATATCCAGGGTCCCAGCGTGGAAAAGATCCTCCACGAGGCGGGCGAGCAGCAGGCTTCCTGGATCGTGATGGGTTCACACGGACACGGCGCACTCTACGAGTTGCTCGTGGGCAGCGTGACCAATGGCGTGCTGAAAGGCGCGAAGTGTCCCGTGGTCATCGTCCCGGCGTCCGGCGCGGTGAAGCCGGCCTAGGATGCGGCCGAGTCCGCCCTGCCCTCGGACCTAGTACGAGGAAGCGGACTGTGGGCCGCCTGCCCGCGACGGAGCGTAATGGATCGTTGGCGCATCGCCTTCATACATCCGCGCTTCGGATTTCGGCTTCGAGGCGCAACTCGCGAGCAGGACAAGGATGGGGATGATGAAAAGGAGGGTTCGCACAATGTGACCATACACTCGGCTTACGGAGTCGCGAGAGATTCGCTGATGACAAGGGGTTGCTATCCCGACCAGTCGGGTGCATCCTCCCGTCCTCCAAAAGGGGGCGTACTGGTTTCGACTGTTGACTCGAGACACAGGCGGCATGTCGTGGAAGTCTGGTTGGCCACGTAAAATCTCCGGACAAATCGATAAACGCGAAAGCTAATATCACCGAAGTGGACTTCTCGGGTAATTCCGAGCAGTACGCTCTTGCGGCTTAATTGACCGCAGCGTGGATGCATCAACGCCTGCTAGATGCATCTGCGACGACAGCAGGCTGGCCCGAGAGCGGAGTAACCGCGTTCGAGGGCGAGAAAATTTCGTGGTTGCTCGGAAAATGAATGCCTGCCCGTTGGCGTTCGTGCTCCTAAACTGAAGACGAGGCTAAACATGTAGAAGCTTGTGACGACAGCCATCAGGACAGGGGTTCGACTCCCCTCGCCTCCACTTCCCTGATTATCAGGGACTTACAACTCGGATGAACGGTAAGTAGGAACGTAGATAGGAACAAGTCCGCCAACATCCGCTTTCTTCCCTCTGCATCCAATTTGTTGGAGTGACCGGTTGCGCCGGTGCATTTGCGGCGCCTTTCCCCTCCGTTGCGCCGAAGTGCTGGCGAATTTCACGCTTTGGGGCGGTTTTACTCACGCGCGCGCGCCTGCGCGTAGATCTGCGGGAACTACCCTGCGCGCACCCAAAGCTATCGCTGCGCTTAACGCGGGCGCGATTTGTCAGCAAAACTCAGCAATAATCCGCACGCCGATTACCAAGCTCCCGCAGACGCTTCCGAATACCGCTGGCCGTCCTCGGCATCGTCTCGCCGGGCGGCAGCTCGCGGCTTCCGCCGGCCCTGCTCCTCAACGGACCGGTGCGGCTTTCCCCGCCCGGCTGTGAAAACTCAAATCTTTTCACGTCCAGGGCCCTATCATCCCGACCGCCTGCGGTTCCAAGTAGGTCGGTGGCGAGAGGCGGGTCGCAGCGTTGATCGTCAGCATCCCGATGCCGATGCAGGCGCACCAGTCGTCATGCTTCTTCGGTGCCGCCTCGGCGCGACCGTCCGAGTTCACGATCATGCTGCCGAAATCCTTGATCGCCGGCAGGTAGAGGCACTCGATGTCCTGCTCCCGAATTGCTTCGGAAAGCGCATTGACCCACAGATTCCGGGTCGAAGATGTCGTCAGGAAGCCAACGGCCTTTTGCTTCGCACTCGGGTTGCTCGCATCGGGCCTCACCGGGCGGTGATAGATCGGCGTTGCCTTGCGCTCACGGAGCAGCGGGATCAGGTCCATCGCCTTGTTGACCTCGGGCACGATCAGGCAGTTGCCGTACCAGCGTTGCAAGAGCCGCATCCTGTCGGCCAGCACGTCCATTTCCCATCGGCAGCCTTCCGGGTCGTAGAGGCACGCCACCACGGCGGCGGTGTGCGCCAAGATGCGCTCGTCCACGTAGGGCGCCCGGATGATGGCAGTGGCGTGCAGGTCGCGCATTTTGGCCGAGAGGCTCTGCGCCCCGGTCATCGGATCGCACGGCAGCACGTAGCTGCACCCAAACTTGGGCTCCTCTGCCACCCATAGCCACGCCGCCGTTGTCGTCGGCATGAAGACGATCCCGGACGGCGCATCGACGAGATGCCCAAGCCGCGGACAGTTCCGGTCGCCGCGCAGGGTCGCCGGCCATTGCTTCTCGGCTGCCGCCAGCATGCGACCGATCATCGCGACGTTAAAGCGCGGGTTGCCGCTGGTCAGAAAGGCGACATCCTCAGACTCGGGATATTCCTGATCGAACTTTGTTTCCTCGCCGCCGCATTTCGTGGCGATCGTCTCGCGCCGCCACTGGATTTGCTCCGCGCTCCAGCCGAACCGCTCCACGCCAGCCCGCTCGCGATCGGTCAGTGTCGCCATGATCTCCGCGCGCTGCTCATCGGTCACGGTCGAGCGGCGTAGTGGCGAGCTGTGCCACGGCTCAAACACCTTGATCCATCCGTTGCCGACCCATCGGGCAGATGGCGAAGAACAACCGCATCGCGCCGATCCTCAATCAATACAAGGAACTCGAACTCGGCCCCGACCAGCTCTCCAACCTGGAGATGGGCTACATCTACGAGGAATTGCTCCGGCGCTTCTCGGAACAAAGCGGCGAGGAGGCCGGAGA
>JANPHH010000368.1:0-10888 GCA_031424375.1 Chthoniobacter sp.
TGATCGCGTTGCCGACGAGATCGATCGCGCCGGGCACGCGGTCGCGCCAGTAGCAAAGCACGCGCACGGCCTGCGCGCGGGCGCGCGGCTCGGGCGATTTCAGCACGTCATTCAGCAGCGGAATGTTCACCACGTTGTGCCACTGATGAACCCACAGCGCTTCGAGGTGGTGGTGCTCGTAATCCTTGTCGCCTTTGTCGAGCGCTTGAATCCACTTCTGCGTCGCGGCGATGACCTGCTTGGAATCGTGAGTGTCGAGTTCGATCTTCGCGCGCATTCGCACGTTGTCCTCATGCTCCTTGAGCAGATCGAGCAGGGCCTCGACGGATTCGCCGGCGATTTTCTTCGGCGTGAGCAGCGGACGGCTGGGATAGGTGATGCGATAGATGCGGCCGTGCTGATGGTCGCGATTGGGGTCGCGTAGGTGATGCTGGAGATGGCCGATGAGCATCTGCGACCAGTCCATAAAATAGAGCGAACCATCCGGCGCCACGGCGATGGCGCTCGGGCGGAAGTTAGGATTTGCCTGCACATCCGTGGCCACCATGCCGGGCTCGAGCGTCTCGCCTTTGATGCCCGCGCCGTCCTCGGTGATCTTCGCGCGGAAGATCCCTTGATAGCTAATGACATTCGTATTTAGGAACGTGCCCTGCCAGTCGTCGGGAAAGTGTCGGCTGCTCAGGATGGCGGTGCCGGGGCATGGGCGCGACGGGCGATTCCAGAATTGGTTCATCTTCGGATGCGCCCCGGTGTCGAGATGCCCGCTGAATGCCGGCCCGAAGTAATTCGCATTGCCGGTCGCGTCCGTGATCAGGTCATTACCCCAGTAATCAAAGACCCGTCCATGGGGATTCGCGAACCCATACGGCACGTGACGCAGGAACTTGCTCGTGCGCGGCTCGTAGCGATAGATCGCGCCATTCACATTCCGCACCGGCCCGTCGATCGTCTCGACATTCGTCCGATGGAAGACACCGTCGGAAAAATACACCGCGCCGCCCGGCTCGTAGCAGATCGAGTTTGTCTCATGATGCGAATCCGCTGCATCGAGACCATTGACGATCCGCTCTTTCCAGTCGGCCTTCCCGTCGCCGTCTGTATCGCGCATGAAAAGCATGTCCGGCGACTGCATGACGAGCACGCCGTCTTTATATAACTGGAATCCCGTCGGGCAGTTCAACCCATCGGCGAAGGTCGTGCACTTCGTGAACTTGCCGGTCTTCGGATCGATATCGAAGACAAGCAGCTTATCGAACACCTTCGTCGTCGGTGTCGTCTCCGGATACGTCGGCCACACCGCGACCCACAGTCGCCCCTTCGTGTCGAAGTTCATCTGCACCGGATTCACCAACTCGGGGAACTCCACCTCCGACGCGATGAACTCCACCTTCGTCCCTTCCGGGGAAGTGAGATGTTTCAGCGCATCCTCACCGCTCAGATATGGGATCGCCTCCTTGCGATTCGGCGGGGTGAGATCCACCGGAGGCAGATTGTCATCCTTCACCGTGAAGGGCTGCCCCTTCGCCATCGCCCACACGAGTTGGTCGCGGTTCGCCGTCTTCACATCGCGTTGCGCCATTTCCTGTCCGAGGATCGTGGCATTGTCCACGCCCTCGTATTTGATCCGCGAACGTTGCCCGTAAATGTTGAACTGATCGACCGTCCGGTAGCGGTGATGCCACTGGGTATTCTTTTCGATTACCGCCTCGTGGAGCTTTGCGAGTGTGGTATCCAGCTTTGGCGCATCCTTGTCGAAGAGCGCCTTGAACTGCACCGGCGCGAGCGCCTTGTCGCCGGCCTCATTGATATGAATGCCATTGATCGTCAGCGGGTAAGATGCCTTTTCATACAGCTCCCGGGACGCTTTGAAGAGATCGACGAACGGCACTTCGTTCGCCTTTGCCACCGCCGCCATGGTCTGGGTGTAAAGGGCGAGGTTCTTGTTGTTGGCTTCACCGTTCGGAAAGTTCGGATCGTTCAGATTTTCCTGCGCGATCGGCGAAAAGAGCACGATCCGCGGCTTGCCTTTGCCGTAGTCGGCGCCGAGCAGCTTCTTGAGATATGCGTCGAGCGCCTTCTTGAAATCTTCCAGTCCCGCGGCGCCTTTGAACGACTCGTTGAAACCCCAGTAGGCGAGGATCACGTTCGCGCTGAAGTCAGTGCCTGCCTTGTAAACTACTTCGGTCCCGGCTTTCTTCGATCGCGAATCCGACTCCGGCGATACCGTCGTCTTCAAATCGCCCTTTTTCATCCCGAGGAAATAATCCGTGGTCGGCACCTCGTCGGAACGCGGATGCAGATTCACCTCATCGGCGGTGAATCCGAGATTGCGCACCGTGAGATCGAGCTGGGGATACGCTTTGTGAATGAGCGTCTCGAGCCAGGCGTAATGCTGCTGCCGATCGGCAAGGCCGCTGCCCACGATGGCGACATGGTCGCCCTTGCGGAGGTCCAGGGGAGCCGCATGCAGGAAGCCGTATGAACCGAAGGCGAGAGCGCAAATGAGCGAGCGAATTTTCATGAATGAGGGGAAGGAGAGGCGGACGGTGTAGCGCTAGAATGTCCGCCGCACCAGAACCCTTAGCAGACATCCCGAAGTTGCCCGGCCCATCGACCCTGCCCGTCGTTGCCCGTGCAGGCTTGCGGGTTTTTCGAAACGCCATTTTGATAAAGGGGAGATGCCGGCATGACCCAAGAAATCGACCTCGCGATCAAAGCGCTCGCATGGATCGTTGCGCCCACGGGTATTCTGGTCGCTTGCTGGTTCTTTGCCGCGCGTTTCATCGCCCTCCTCCGCCGGCTCGTGGAAGCCGTGACGGCATTTTGTGAAGCCGAGCGCACCCAGCACCAACGCCGCAGACTCGGAGCGGCACCACGCGGCGACACACCTGAAAAAGCCGCAGCGACCATCCAACGTCTCGTCTACCTCGGGCGGGATGCCGATCGCTTCCGCGCCGAAGGCTTCGAAAAGCTCGGTGACGCCGCCGTCGAACTCGGCAAGTCCACGATCCCGCTCGCCGCCATGATCGGCTTCGGCATCCTCCTCGCCGCCCCGTGGTCGCCGGCCTGCTCGCCCGTCACCTACGTTTCCGAGTTGCTCCACCCCGAGCCCGCCGCCGCCGACACGTCGCTCGAATTCATCGCGGATGCGGGTATCCGCTTTCAGGGCAGGATCGCCGAACTCAACACTGCCCTCGCCGAATCCCGCGCCGAGCGCGACCGCCTCGCCAGCCAACTCGGGTCGGTAAAGGCATCCATCGCTCGAGCCGACCTGCCCGCCGAGCAACGCCGCACCTTGCTGGCCGCGTGCGATCGCCCTGCGGAATCCGCACGCACGCCGCCACCACCGACGACCACCACCGGTGCGCCAGTCACTTCCGTCTCCCCCTCCTCGACCCCGCCTGCGATCACCTCCGCGACGCCGGCACCGCCGAGCAAAGCCGCCCGGTCCCGCGAGATCCTCAAGGAACTGGCCGCCCGCTGGGCTCCCTGCGTCACAGAACTCGAAGCGCTGTCTGACCGTGGCCCGGGCGGGGCCAAGTTTGCCAACTGGGTTCAACCCCGCCTCCTCAATCTGCTGCGCAGCGAAAGCGACAAAGAAAGGGACCTCATCCTGCGCGAGCTTCTCGCCGCGTTCGATGCGGACAAGAGCCTCGTCGGCGCTTCCCCCGTGCTGACCCGCGTCGACCAGCTGCTTCGGCAGTTGGATATCCTGCTCCACGGGATTTAGAGGGTGGACCGAAACGCCGCAGCGCCTACTGCGCGCTGCGCTCCATGCGGGAGTCGCGCGCCAGCGCTTCGCCGACGAGGAAAAGCGAGCCGCACACGAGCGTGCGTTCGGCATGGCGCGCCGCCTGCGCGAGCGCGGCATCGAGGTCCTTCGCGACGGCGCACGGAATCTCGGGCGCCAGTCCGCGAATCACCGCACGCACTTCCTCGGGCGGACTCGTTCGCGGGCTGGGCACCGGCACGGCGATGACCCGCGCGGCCAGCGGGAGCAGCGCGGTGCAGATGGCGCGCAGATCCTTGTCGATCAGAACGCCGAGAACCAGCGTGGCCTTCTGGTCGGAGAATTCCTCGCGCCACGTCTCGACGAGCAGCGCGGCGGCCGTGGGATTGTGCGCGCCGTCGAGGACGAGTTGGTCGCCGACGCGCTGGAAGCGCCCGGGCCAGTGCACGTCGCGCAGGCCGCGGGCGATGTCTTCGTCATGAATGCCGAGAGCGGCCAGCGCGAGGGCGCGCACGGCGAGTTCAGCGTGCCAGCGCTGGTGGCTGCCGACGAGATTGACCGCTCCGCCGGACCACGGGCGTGAGACGAAATCCAGCGTGAGCGCGCCGATCTCGCGCGCGTGCCGGCGGAGGACCACGGCCGCTTCATCCGCCTGCGGCGCGGAAACGGCCGGCACGTCGGGCTTGAAAATCCCCGCCTTCTCGGCGGCGATCTCGGCGATGGTGGCGCCCAGCCATTGCTGATGATCGAGCGCGATGGGCGTGATGATGCTCACCACGGGCGTGACCACATTGGTGGCATCGAGCCGTCCGCCCATGCCGGTTTCCAGCACCACCACCTCGCACTGGCTGCGCGTGAAGTGACCGAGCGCAAGCACAGTCGTCAGCTCGAAGAAGGTGGGCTCGAAATTCCACTTCGCGGTGAGTTCCCGCATCGCGGTGAGTTCCGCGGCGACCGTGTCTTCCGGGATCATCTCCCCATCGACGAGGATGCGCTCGCGGAAGGTCACGAGATGCGGCGAGGTGAAGAGGCCCGTGCGTTTTCCCGCCGCGCGGCAGATGGCATCGAGCATCGCGCAGACGGATCCCTTGCCATTCGTCCCGGCGACATGGAGGAACTTCGGCCCTTCGAGCGGGATCCCCAGTTCGGCGATCAAGCGCCGCACGGTGTCCAGGCCGAGCCGGATGCCGTGAAGCTGCGTGGAGTAAAGCCACGCGAGAGCAGCGTCGTAATTCAAGCCGCGGAAGCGACGTAGCCGATGAGGTTGCTGAGGGTCTCGCGCAGCTTCTTGCGATGCACGATCATGTCGACCAGTCCGTGCTCTTCGAGGAACTCCGACGTCTGGAAATCCGGCGGCAGGTCCTGATGCGTGGTTTCCTTGATCACGCGCGGTCCGGCAAAGCCGATCATCGCATTGGGCTCGGCGATGATGATGTCGCCGAGGGTGGCAAAGCTCGCGCTCACGCCGCCGGTGGTCGGATTCGTGAGGATGGAGATGTAGGGCAGCTTCGCCTGCGCGTGCAGGGCGAGCGCGCCGGAGGTCTTGGCCATCTGGAGCAGGCTGAGCATTCCCTCGTACATCCGCGCGCCGCCGGAGGCGGAGACGATGATCACGGGAATGCGCCGCTCGGTGGCGCGTTCGACGCAGCGGGTGAGTTTTTCGCCCACGACGGAACCCATGGTGGCGGCGATGAAATTGAAATCCATGGCGGCGATCGACACCGGCTGTTCATCGATCTTTCCGAACCCGGTGAGCACGGCGTCCTTGAGGCCGGTCTTTTTTTGATACGACTTCAGCCGCTCGCTGTAGCTCGCCATGCCGGTGAATTTCAGCGTGTCGACGGACACCATGTTGGCGTCGTGTTCCTCGAAGGTGCCCGCGTCGAGCAGCATCTCCAGTCGCTCGCGAGCGCTCTGGGTGAAGTGGTGGTCGCACTTCGGGCAGACGCGGAAATTTTGCACCAGCTCGAGGTTGTGAATCATCTCCGCACAGGCCGCACACTTTTGCCAGAGGCCCTCGGGGAATTCGCGCTTCTTGTCGGAGGTAAAACGTGGTTTGGAAAAAATGCCCATTGGGGAAAGTTGAGAGTTGAGAGTTGATGGTTGATAGACGGAATCCTCAACACCGCGCTGTTCTCCCCTATCAACTCTCAACTCTCAACCATCAACTATCCTCACCCCCGGGCCACGGTGGCGACGCGCACGGAGGCGGCGCCCGCGGCGCGAAGGACGCGCGCGCATTCATCCACGGTGGAGCCCGTGGTGAAGACGTCATCGACCAGCAGGAGGTGGCGGCCATTCACGGTGGCGGGGTCGCGGACGCGGAAGGCGTTGCGCAGGTTTTCCATCCGCTCATGGCGGTCGAGCCGGGTCTGGGTGGTGGTGTAGCGAATGCGCTGGAGCAGGTCGCTCATCGGCACGCGGGCGCCGACGCTCAGTTGTTCGGCGAGGAGCGCGGCCTGATTGAAGCCGCGCTCGCGGAAGCGCGCGGCGTGCAGTGGCACCGGGACGATGGCGTCGATGGGGTGTGCAGTGATCCGATCGTCGGTGAGTGCGTCGGCCAGCCAGGCGGCCAGCGGGACGCGGAGCGAGCGTTCACGGTCGTACTTCAGGCGATGGATAAACTCGCGAACCACGCCGCGGCTGAGATACGGCGCGATCGCGCTGTCGAAGTGCAGGGTGCGGTCGCCGCAGTTCGCGCATTCGAATTCGCCCCCGATCGCGCCATCGAAGGGCTCCGAGCAGCGCCGGCAAAAGGGCGGCTCGATCCGCCACGTCTTCTGGCCGCAGGGGTCGCAGAGATGATCCCCGGCCAGGGTGTCGCTCCCACAGACCGCGCAGTGCGGCGGGAAGAGCAGTGCAAGCGCTGCTTCACCAACGCGCTGGACGCTCGCGGGAAGTCGCATAATGGATCCAAAGCCACGCCACCAGCCATGCGCTCGCCACCACCGCGAGCGCGCCGAAGCCGACGATGATGTCTTCGCCAAGCCACGGCATCGTCTCGTCGATCGAACGCTTGGTCAGCTTGCTGAAGCTGAATTTTGCAAAGACCAATCCCGCGTGCAGGCCGATCGGCAACCACAACGCGCGCGTGCGCAGCGTCGCCCACCCGAGCATGCACCCGAGCAGGAAGAGCGTCGAGAGACCCGCGGCGAGCAGCGCGGGCTCACCGAACTTTTCGAAACAAGAAGGGAGGACGAGGAACCCCGTCATCCAGTCGACCACGACCTCGCCGGA
Source organism: Chthoniobacter sp. (assembly GCA_031424375.1). Lineage (GTDB taxonomy): Bacteria > Verrucomicrobiota > Verrucomicrobiia > Chthoniobacterales > Chthoniobacteraceae > Chthoniobacter. The sequence continues at coordinate 6,968 of JANPHH010000368.1, forward strand.
GGGAGGGGGTTTGACGAAATGGATGATGGAGAAAATGGCCGCTGAAAAAGCGACGGCCACCCCATCGAGCAGCGGGCGCCGAAATAAGCCGAGGATGACTCCGCGAAAAAGCCACTCTTCGAGAAACGCCACGGTCAGCGCGGAAAAAGCGATCTTGATGAGCGCGGTCCACGGCAGATCGGTTTTCAGCCGATAGACTTCGAGCCAGAGCAGGAGGCCGCCATACGCAGCCATGCACACGGCGCCGGAGATGAGCCCGATCCGGAGATTTCGCCATCCGTGCGGGTCGCGTTCGATCCCGAGTTGATGGGCGCCTCGGACCTTCAGCGAACGAAACGTCGGCCAGAGCAGCAGCAACGCGGCGAGCAGCACCGCGCGATCGAAGATCTGCGCAAAGTCAGCGCCGACGAGAAAGCTCCACTGCGTCCGCGCCGCGGCCCATTTTGCCAGCCAGTAGAGCCACGGCGCGGTGAGCGCTCCCAGCAGGACCGTGCCGATCAGGTAGAGGAGAATCTTGCGGATTTCTTTCAAGCCGCCGCATCATCCAGAAGCCAGCCGCCCACTCCACACAAAAACCGCATGCGCAATCTCCACGTTTGGAAAACCACCACCGACACTGGCGAAAAGCGCGAGGTGCGTGCCGAGAAGTTTGGCAAGAAATGGCGGTTGCAGGCCAAGGTGAAAAGCGACGAGCAATGGACCTACTACGACGACCCGCTGCTCGCTGATCTGCTCGAACTGCGCGACGTGCTCTTTCGCAAATACCAGCGCAAGCATCTCTCCTGGGAAGATCTGGAGGCGGTCGATCAGCTCATCCGCGACCGCGGCGGTGAGGTGCCGGGCGAGGGTGTGAATGGTGATGAGTGACCGGTGACTCAAAGCTCGCGCTCTGCACCATTCACTGACCATGCATCCGACTCGCGAGATCCTCGCCGCCGACAAAGCGCACTCCTGGCATCCCTTTACTCCGATGGCGGATTGGTGTGCGCCCGGTCACGAACCGCTCGTGCTGGTTTCGGGCGAAGGCGCGCTGCTCCGCGACAGCGAAGGTCGGGATTACATCGATGGCAATTCCTCGATCTGGACGAATCTGCACGGCCACCGGCACCCGCGGATCGACGCGGCGATCCGCGCGCAACTCGATCGGGTCGCGCACACCTCATTCCTCGGCTTCACCCACCCGCTCGCAGCCGAACTGGCCCACCGGCTCGTGGCGCTCTGGCCGGCCGGAACGCTGACGCGCGTCTTCTTTTCCGACGACGGCTCCACCGCGGTCGAGGTGGCTTTGAAAATGGCGCTCCAGTTCTGGCGCCTGCGCGAGCAACCGGAGCGGAAAGTCTTCGTTTCGTTTCGCGACGCCTACCATGGCGACACGCTCGGCGCCGCCAGCCTCGGGGGAATCGGGATCTTCCAAGGGGCATTCCACCACGGACTGGAAGTGGTGTGCATCCCGGACCTCGCGGCGCTCGGGCAATTGGATTCCGCGACGATCGCCGCCGTGATCATCGAGCCGCTCATCCAGGGTGCCGCCGGCATGCGGCTCTGGCCACCCGGACTCCTGCGCGAGCTGCGCCACTGGTGCGACGAGCACGGCGTCCTGTGCATCCTCGACGAGGTCATGACCGGTTTCGGCCGCACCGGCACGATGTTCGCCTGCGAGCAGGAAGGCGTCATCCCGGATTTCATCGCGCTCGCCAAGGGGCTGACCGGCGGCTACCTGCCGCTCGCCGCGACACTCACCACGGAGCGCGTGTTCGGTGCCTTCCTCGGCGGACCGGAGCGCGCTCTTTACTACGGCCACAGCTACACCGCGAATCAACTCGGCTGCGCCGCCGCGCTCGCGAACCTCGCAATTTTCCGGGAGGAAAACGTGCTCGCCACGCTGCAACCAAAGATCGCCCGCCTCACCGCGCTCCTCGCCGAATTGAGCCGCGATCCGCGCGTCCACGAGGTGCGCCAATGCGGATTCATCGCCGGAATCGAACTGCGCGCTCCGGACGGCACTCCCTTCTCCGCCGAAGCGCGCACCGGCGCCCGGGTCTGCCTCGCCGCCCGCCGCCACGGTCTGCTCACCCGCCCGATCCGCGACACGCTGGTCCTGATGCCCCCCTATTGCATTACCGACGACCAACTCGCCCACAGTATCGACGCGCTCGCTGCCGCACTCGCCGAAATCTGAGGCGAAGTGCCTCTTTTCGAGAATCGATCCGCGCCACCAAAAGAAAAAGCCGGGCGCTGCAAGCAACGCCCGGCTTTTTGGATTTTGTCTGACTGAGGATTAGTCCTGCGCAGGAGCGGGAGCCGGAGCGTCCTCGAAACGAGGACGGTCGCCGCCGCGATCTCCACCACGGTCGCCGCGCTCACCGCGATCACCACGGGGGCCGCGATCTCCGCGCCCGCCACGATCACCACGTCCGCCGCGGTCTTCGCTCTGCGGAGGCGTCGAGCCGTCGGTCGCGAGAGCGGCTTCGCCACGATCTTTCATCGCGGCTTTGCGCGAGAGCTTCACGCGGCCCTTTTCGTCAACGCCGATGCATTTGACCCAGATCACGTCGCCGATCTTCGTGACGTCTTCCATGCGGTTGACGCGGAAGTCGGCGAACTCGCTGATGTGGACCATGCCGTCCTTGCCGGGCATCACTTCCACGAAGCAGCCGAATTCCTTGATCGTGACGACGCGGCCCTGATAGACGGCGCCGACTTCGATCTCGGCAAACATGCCGCCGATGATCTGCTGGGCGCGGGCCATGCCATCGGGGTTGTTCGAGTAGATGTGCACGGTGCCGTCGTCCTCGACGTTAATTTCGCAGCCAGTCTCCGCGACGATCGCCTTGATGTTCTTGCCGCCGGGCCCGATGAGCATGCCGATCTTCTCGGGGTTGATCTTCAGCGTCTCGATGCGCGGCGCGTATTTGCTCATCTCGGACTTCGGTCCCGCGAGCACGGCGTCCATGACGTCGAGCACTTTCATGCGGGCGTCGCGGGTGCGGTAGATGGCCTCGTTCATGAGGCTGAGCGGGATGCCGGGGAGCTTCAGGTCGAGCTGGAATCCGGTGATGCCGTCGCGCGTTCCGCAGAGCTTCCAGTCCATGTCGCCGAAGTGATCTTCGCTGCCGATGATGTCGGTGAGCATGGAATAGCGTTTGAGGCGCGCGCCATCGTATTCCGTGACGAGGCCGCAACTGATGCCCGCGACGCTCTTCTTTAGCGGCACGCCTGCGTCGAGCAGAGCGAGGACGCCGGAGCAGACGCTGGCCATCGAGGTGGAGCCGTTGGACTCCATGACTTCGGAGGAAACGCGGATCGCGTAGGGGAAGTCCTGCACGTTCGGAATGACGGGCGCCACCGAGCGCTCGGCGAGCGCGCCGTGGCCGATTTCGCGGCGACCGGGCGAGCCGGTGCGGCCGGTTTCGCCGACTGAGAAGGGCGGGAAGTTGTAGTGCAGGATGAAGCGCTTGCTGGTCTCGCCGCCGGTGTAGCCGTCGAGGTCTTGGGCTTCGTCGCTCGGAGCGAGGGTCGCGAGGGCGACGGCCTGCGTTTCACCACGCTGGAAGAGCGCGCTGCCGTGGCTGCGGGGAAGCAGACCGACTTCGGCGCTGAGCGGGCGGATGGTGTCGAGATCGCGACCGTCGCAACGCACACCCTTGTCGAGGATGCTGACGCGGAAGGCCTTCTTTTGCAGGTAGTCGAACGCCTGGCTGACCTCGAATTTCGTGGCCTCCGGGAACTTCGCGACGATCGCCGCGGTGACTTCATCCTTGAGCGCCGCGATGGCTTTCTGCCGGGCGACTTTGCTCTTGTTATAGATGGCTGCCTCGATGCGGTCGCCCGCGACGGCGTAGGCGACTTCCATCAGTTCGTCCTTCACGGTGAAGAGCGAGACCTGGCGCTTTTCCTTGCCCGCCTTGGCGGCGAGTTCGG
>JANPHH010000369.1:0-10778 GCA_031424375.1 Chthoniobacter sp.
CGTGGCCGAGACGGGCGAGTTTGCGCGGCTGGAAGTGCTGCCGAAGGAACTCGTCTTCAAAAAAGCGGGCGATGCGATCCAACTCAAGGTGCTCGCGCATTGGAAGGATGGGACGGTGGAGGACGTGACGCAGATCACGCGATTCCGGACGAATGACGAGTCGGTCGCAGAGGTGAGCGCGATCGGTCTGGTGACGGGCAAGGAGAAGGGCGACACGCACATCGTGGCCTTTTACGACAACGGCGTGGAGCCGGTGGCGGCGATGCTCCCGGTCTCGGATCGGGTGGGTGACAAATACCCGGTGGTAAAGACGCGGACGAAGGTGGATGCGCTGGTGCTCGATAAATTGAAGAAGACGGGCATCGTCCCGAGCGAACTGGCCACGGATGCGGAGTTCCTGCGGCGCGTCTCGCTCGATGTCACCGGAACGCTCCCGGCGCCCGCGGAGATCCAGGCTTTCCTCGCCGACAAATCGCCGGACAAACGCGCGAAGAAAATCGATGACCTGCTCAGCCGGCCGGCCTATGCGGCGTGGTGGACGACAAAGCTTTGCGACTTCACCGGGAACAGCTCGCGCAACCTCAACTCCCTGGTCAACAATGCCCAAAACCTGAACGGCGTGATGTCGCGGCAGTGGTATGACTGGATCTACAAGCGGGTCGCGGAGAATCAGCCTTACGACCAGCTTGCGGCGGGAATCATCCTCGCGACGAGCCGCAGTTCTCCCGAGCAGAGTTACCAAGAGTATGCGGACGAAATGTCGGCGTATTTCCGAAAGGAGAACCGGGCGGATTTCGCCGCACGCCCGAACCTGCCCTATTTCTGGCAGCGTCGAAACGTCCAGAAGCCGGAAGAAAAATCGCTCGCCTTCGCCCACACGTTTCTCGGGGTGCGCATCGAGTGCGCGGAGTGTCACAAGCACCCGTTTGACCAGTGGACAAAGACGGACTTTGAGCAGTTCAAGGCGTTCTTCACCAACCTCACCTCGGGCAATCGTCCGGTATCGAAAGAAGCCGCTGCTGCCGGTGAGGTGAGCTACACGTCGGTGGCGAATGAGATCAAAGCCAAAGTGGCGGCGGAACTCGCGACGAAGGCGCTCGATCCCAAAAAGAATAACGAAGGACGCGCCGTGCAGACCGAGACCTCGCGCCGGGTCGCCGCCGGCGAGTTAGTCCCCTGGCTGGAACTTTATGCGCGGGCCAGCGCGCCGGTGAAGGAAGGCCAGAAGAATAAGAACGAGGCGAAAGGCAGTTCGCGCGTGATCACTCCGAAGATCCTCGGCGGCGAGGAAGTGATGCTCCAGCAATACAACGATCCGCGCGAGCCGCTCATGGCGTGGCTGCGCGACAAGGAAAATCCTTACTTTGCCAAGGCTTGGGTCAATCGCGTGTGGGCGTCCTATTTTCACCGCGGCATCGTGGAACCGGCGGATGACCTGAATCTCGCGAACGCGCCGGTCAATGGGCCGCTGCTCGACTACCTCGCGGCGGGATTCATCGCGCACCACTACGACTTGAAGTGGCTGCATCGCGAGATCCTGAACAGCGACACCTATCAGCGGAGCTGGAAGACGAACGCGACGAACAAGCTCGACGACAAGAACTTCAGTCACGCGGTGATCCGGCGCCTGCCGGCGGAGGTGGCCTTCGATGCGATGAACATGGCGACGACCAACGACGCACGCGTGGCGACCTTTGCGACGGATGTGGCGGACCGCGCGATCGGTCCGATCGGCAACGACGCGGGCCGCGGCGGTGGCGGCGGAAAAAACGCGGATGGCTATGCGCTCAGCATCTTCGGCAAGCCGGCGCGGGAGGCGAATTGCGACTGCGAGCGCACGACCGATCCCACGCTACTACAGACGATCTACACCCGGAACGATCCCACCTTCGTCAACCGCCTCGATCTCAGCAACAAGACCGGCTGGGTCGAAGACCTGCGCAAGAGCTACGCGGCGGCGACTGATAAGAGTGCGGCGGAATTGCCGCTGAAGATTCAGAAGATCACCGAGAAACTCGCCGCGATGGCGACCGTCCCGGAAAAACCAGCGAGCGAAGACCCGGCGGTGCTGGGAAAATACGAGCGGACGCTCAAGCAGCGGGATGAGCAGATCAAAGAGGGCAACACGCGCCTCGAGCAGATGAAAAAGGATCTCGCCGAGGCGATGAAACCGCACCCGCCGTTCGACCCCGACGCGTCGATTCGTCAGGTCTTCCTCCGCACCGTAAGTCGGCCACCGACCGAGCTGGAATTTACCAAGGCAAGAGCCGACCTCGCCGCGGCCAAGACTCCGGTGGATGGCGTCCGCGATCTGCTCTGGGCCATGCTCAATACCCGCGAGTTCATGGTGAACCACTGATGCATTTAGCATTTAAGATTGAGCATTTAGCATTGGCCCACGCCCCACATTTTCACGTCCCCTCCGCTTCAAATCCTAAATGTTAAATCCTAAATCCTAAATGATATGAGCAACTACCTCTGCTGCGACGGCGTCACGCGCCGTGACTTCCTCCGCGTCGGTGCGATCACCGGTTTCGGCCTCGGCTTCAGCCTGCAAAGCTTCCTGGCGCAGGCCGCGACCGGCGGCGTCTCGCCCATGGGCAAAGCGAAAGCTGCCATCTTCGTCCGGCTCGGCGGCGGTCCGAGCCACATGGATACCTTCGATCTCAAACCCGACGCGCCGGAGACGCATCGCGGCGAATTTAAGCCGATCGCGACGAACGTGGACGGAATGCAAATCTGCGAGCATCTGCCGAAGCTGGCGAAGAGCGCCGATAAGTTTGCGATCCTCCGCGGCGTCTCGCACACCCTCGCTGCGCACGATCTCGGCGCGCTCTACATGGGCACCGGCAATCGCCCGCTCCCGTCGCTCTCCTTCCCGAGCCTCGGCTCCGTGGTCTCGAAGGAACTCGGCGCGATTCCGGAACTGCCCGCATTTGTCGCGGTGCCGAATCAAGGCAACAACCCGACCGGCTATCTTGGCGTGGAATACGGGCCGTTCGATACCGGATCCCAGCCCACCGCCGGCAAGGCGATGGAAATCCGCGGCCTCGCCCTGCGCGGCGTAACGCTCGACGACGTGGATCGCCGGCAGAATCTCGTGAAGCGCTACGACACCGCGTTCGGCGACTTTACGAAGGAAGACAAGATCCTCTCCGGCATGGATGAATTCGGCCAGAAGGCCTACACGATGATGCGTTCCACCAAGGCGCGCGAAGCCTTCGATCTCTCGAAAGAGAGCATGAATATGACAAGCCTCTTCGGCGCCGATCAGTTCTCGCAGAGCTGCCTGCTCGCCACGCGGCTGATCGAAAACGGCGTCAAATTTGTCACCGTGAATCTGGGCGGCTGGGACACGCACAACGACAACTTCAACACGCTGAAAAACAAAAACCTGCCGACCCTCGACGCTGGCTTGAGCGGCTTGTTCGAGGCGCTGGCGGCGAAGGGATTGCTCGAAACGACGGTCGTGTATGTCACCGGCGAATTCGGCCGGACGCCGAAGGTCAACCAACGGTCGGGGCGCGACCACTACCCGCGCGCAATGTTCAGCCTCCTCGCTGGCGGCGGCATCCGCGGTGGTCAGGTCGTGGGTGAAAGCGACGCGAAAGGCGAAGGCCCGAAGGACAAGGCGCTGACGCCCGACGATATTGTCGCCACGTTCTTCAGCGCGCTGGGCATCGACCCACGCAAGGAATACCGCACGCCCAGCGGGCGCCCCGTGATGATCACCCGTTACGGCACGGCGATCCCTCAGCTAATCGGCTAAGCGACGGTCGCCTCGCTTCGCTAGGGTGGCGGGGATGCAGGAGAAAACAGCAGAGCCACCGGAGTCGCAGCGGCTGACCTTTTTCGCGAAAGGCGGCGCATGGGTAGTCGCGCAGTTTGTGGTCATGGCTGCGTGGTTGATCGTGACCCCGCTCGGCCATCCGCTGGCCCGCTCGCCTGGGCTTTGGATTGCAGCCGCCGTGTTGTTCGGTCTCGGTGCCGTGGCTGGAGTCGCGGGAACGCTCGTGCTGGGCAAAAACCGGACGCCGTTTCCCAAGCCGCGCAAGGATTCAAGCCTCGTGCAGACCGGCATCTACGCGTTTGTGCGTCATCCACTTTACTCGAGCCTCATCGCGCTCAGCTTCGGTTGGGCGTGTTTGTGGGGCAGCGGTGTGGGCGTCGCGATCGCGATCGTGCAGGCGCTGCTCCTCGACGCCAAGGCGCGGCGCGAAGAACTCTGGCTTCGCACTCAGTTTCCCGAATACGCAGCTTACGCCGCAAGGGTGCGGCGGCTGATCCCGCGAATCTATTGAGTTCAGGGCCGCGCGACTTTCATCCTTGCGATTTGGATGACGCTCGAAACGATGCTTCAGCCTGCCATGGTCGGAGGAAGCAACAGATGAAACCTGACTTAGTTAACGCCAACCCAGTTCGACGCCGCCTGGGCGGCAAGTTGGTGACTGTAACCATTGGCTTCCGTAACATTTGACCCGGCATGCCGCGCAAATCCGTAACGACGACCCGCAAGCGGAAGGCGCCTCTCCGGGATCAGGCGATCGTCGTCGGACAGAGCCGGATCAATCCGGGAGACTTTCGGGAGTTGAAGCAAGCGTGGAAAGGCCGCGACCTGACCCTCTTTCTGGGTGCGGGCGTTTCGATGCCCTACGGCGTGCCGCCCTGGCGGGATTTGGTCTTGGAGATGCTCTACGACCAGGCGGCGAAGGCCCGGCGGTTCAAACCCCTCTGGCCGCACTATCTCCGGGCGCTGACGTCGTGGATGGCGGATTACTTCGACTACAATCCCGTCGTGCTGGCACGGCTCGTCGAGCACGAGATGAGAAATTTTCCCGACCCCGCCGATGCGTTCGTTCAGAAACTCAGGGAACACTTGTATTCGCGATGCTACCTACCGACCGAGGACACGTCGCTGCGGGCGCTGGCCCGAATGATCAAGGCCGCGCGATCCCAAAGGAACATCGCCGCAGTGTTCAGTTTCAACTTCGATGACTTGCTCGAACAGGAGTTGAGGCGCCTCGGAGTGCCGGTCGCGGCGATGTCCAAGGCGAGCCGGCTGAAACCCGGCGAGGTAAACATCATCCATCCCCATGGTTTCGTGCCGCAGAAGGGAGCCGCCGTGCGGGAAGGCCTGGTCTTCACCGAGGATGACTACCACGACCTGTCGGACACCACTTTTCACTGGGCGCTGACGGAGATCGTCGCCCACCTGAGGCAGAACCGCGCTCTCTTCATCGGCCTGTCCATGTCGGATCCCAATCTCCGCCGCCTGCTCGACGCCTCCCGCTTCGAGGGTGACCGTCCGTGGCACTGGCAGATCCAAAAGCGTCATCAGGTGGGCGCTGCGGCCATTCATGAAGTGAAATCGGATATCGAGCGGCGGGCGGCTAAGTTTGCGGAGGAACTCAAAGTGCCACCGTTTCAGACGAAGGAGCCGGAAGATCTCGCAGCCGTTATCCGCGATACTCTCCTCCAGGCCGACACCTATGATCGCCGCGTCTTCGAGACCATGGGTGTGAAGACCATCTGGATCGAGGACTGGGCTGATCTGCCGAAGCTCATCGATGCCATTGCCGCCTGAACCCGACCCATCAATCAGCAACCCATCACCACCCAGCCATGGCCAAAAAACGCACCGCAAAAAAAACCTCCAAACCCGCGCAGGTGGATGCACACAAACATCCGGCACCGTCCGAGGAGGACATCATCAAGAGCCTCGCGGGCACGTCGAGCAAAGTGGACGACCACGAGCTGGAGACACTCTTTGGCAGCGATGTCCATGAACTGCGCCGGCTGGCTGGTGCGCGCGCCCGCGCCCCCAAACGGCGCGGCGCCGCGTCCACGGTCTATCTTCTTCACGGGATCATGGGCTCGGAGCTGGGCAAGAGCCGCCTGTTTTGGGAAGACGTGATCTGGCTCGGGCTCACCGATGTAATCCTCGGCAATCTGAAGACGCTGCGCCTGGGCGCGGATCCGAAGATCAAGGCGCTGGGCTTCCTCCCCGGCGTGTATTTGATGATGCGCCTGCAGTTGGAAGGCGCGGGATTCAAGGTCGTGCAGCATTTCTACGACTGGCGGCAGAACCTCACCGGGCTCGGTGCGGAGCTAAAGAAGCGCGTCGAAGCGGAGCCACGCAAAGCAATGATCGTCGCGCACAGCATGGGCGGCCTCGTCACGCGCGCGGCCTTCAAGCAAGGGATGAAAAACGTCTCGCGCTTCATCATGCTCGCCACGCCGAACCACGGCTCCCTCGCCCCGGTCGAGGCGCTGCGCGGGCAGTACGGATTGGCGCGGACCATCGCCGGCGCCGATCTGTTTAGCAGCGCGGACGAACTCGCGCGGGAAGTCTTCTCCACCTTCCCCGGCCTCTACCAGATGATCCTCGCGCGCAAGCTGCACCCCGATCTGGATTTGCTCGATCCCGCGAATTGGCCGCGCACCGGCCCCCAGCCAGACGGGAAGCTTCTTGCCCTGGCAAAGACCGTCGATGACCTGCTCGCGAAGCCCGCGGACACCCCGGCCGTGCCCTGGTATCTCATCGCTGGCGTGGACCAGGAGACGAAGGTGGCCGCGAAGCTGGAGACGAACGAGTTCACCTACAAGGTCACCAACGAGGGCGACGGCACCGTGCCGCTCGAATCCGCGCTGCTCGCGGGCGTGCAAAAGACCTGGTTTGCCTCGGCAGGGCACGGCTTCTTTGCCAACAACGGCGGGGTGCGCACCGCCACCGTGGACATCCTCAATACCGGGGACACCACGGCGCTCTCCACCACCCGGCCCGCGCTCACGCGCTCCGTGCAGTGGGTGCGCGAAAGCGAACTTCGCGCCGTGGCCGCCACCCGCCAGCGCACCCGCGGCGCGGCGCCGATGAACCATCCGCAGCGGTTGCGCGCCATTTTCAATGCGCCCGAACCCTTCACCCCGCCGCAGGAGCCAGCCACGATCGAAACGGCGGGCGGGTACCTCCACCGGCTGGAGCAGGTGACGATCGGGCGGAAAAAACAGCGCCGTCTCGAAGTGGCGTTTTACAACGGCAGCATCACGGACGTGAACGCCCGCGCCTACGTGCTGGGCACCTTCGCCGGGGTCACGCCTTCGGGAGCCGCTGGGGCGCTCGACGCGCTGATGGACGGCGCCATCGCCGAGTTGATCGGACACAACATGTTCGGCTCGAGCACCGGGGAGGTTTTCATCCTGCCGCTGGCGCGCCGCGAGGTTCGCGCCGAGATCGGTGTCTTCATCGGCATGGGGCAGTACGACGAATTCAAGCCCGCGCCTTCACCTCCTCCCGGAGGTCGCGGCACCCAGGCCTACATGCACCGCCAGCATGTGCCCGCCCTCGAGATCGCCACGGAAAATGCGGCGCGCATGCTGGCGCGCACCAATGTGGATGACTTCGCCACCGTGCTGCTCGGCGGCACCATCGCGGATGATATGGCGGCCACGGGTGAAAGCATGCTGCGCGGTTTCCTGCGCGGACTCGAGGACGCTGATCAAGGCGAGGGCGTGCGGCGCCTCGTCATTTGCGAAACCAATCCCGACCGTTACCGCGCCATGCGGCAGCATGTCGTGTATCTGGCCACCACTCCGTTGTGTGAGAATGTCGAGTTTGTGCTCAGCGAGCTGGAACCACCGCCGGAAGTGCGCCGCCTGCGCGCACTGGGCGTGAGCACGTCGGTCGCGCGCACCGGGCCGCCGGAGCCGGCCTACTTGCTCGTCCGCACCGAGACCGATCCGAAGCTGAAAGACCTGCAGCTCTGGAAGTTCGCGCTCCTCGGACCGTCGAATCGCGCGGCCGTGCGCGAAGGCACGCTTTCCACCAAGAAGGCGACCATCGCTGAGCTGCTCGCCCCGGTCGCCGGCGACAGGACGCCCGATCTCGCGGAAGTCGGCAAGCTGGGCCGCAGTCTCGCCAGCAATCTGATTCCCGACGATATTCGGTGCGACCTCCGCGACCTCAGCCACCTTCCACTCGTCGTCCTGCACGATGCGGAGGCGTCGAAGATTCCGTGGGAGACGCTGGAGTTCGACGGCACCCGGCCGGCGCAACCGTTGCGCCCGGCACTCGCGCCCGGCATGAGCCGCCGCTTTCTCGCCTCCACGAGCGTGTGCTCCCGCTGGTCATCCGCCACCGCTCAGCAGGACAAGGTGCGCATCCTTCTCATCAGCAACCCCACCGAAGACCTGCCAGGCGCTGCGGCGGAGGCGGAAGCCATCGTCAAAGCACTCGCCGCGCACTCGCGCTTCCAACTCGACAACACCCTCCGCGGCCGCGAGGCGAAACGCACCGCCATCCTCGCCAAGCTCTCGACGGGAGCCTACGACATCGTGCACTACTCCGGTCACGCCTACTTCGACGAAAACCACCGCGACGCGTGCGGCCTGCTCTGCGCGGGCAGCGAAGTCCTCACGGGCAAAGACATCGCGAGCATCGCGAAGCTGCCGTTCCTCATGATGCTGAATGCCTGTCAAAGCGTGCGCACCCGCGCCACGCCGAAACCCACGCTCAAGGCGAGCGCGCCGCGCACCATCGCCGAGACGATGCTCTGCTCGGGCATCGCAAATTTCATCGGCACCTACTGGCCGGTGAGCGACGAGGGCGCGACCACGTTCGCCGGGAGCTTCTACGCCGCGCTGATCGAAAACAAGAACCTCGGCGATGCCATGCTCGACGCGCGCGAAGCGATCAAGAACACGAACGACTGGGCCAATTACGTCCTCTTCGGCAATCCGGCGGCCAGCCTCCGGCGCGACAGATAGCCCGCGAAATTCGCCGGATCGATCGTCAGCCGCGCGTTGAAAACTGCGGAGCCCGTGGTTCCTCCGGTCGCCGTTTAAGGTTTAGGGAACCGCTGATTAAATCGAGGATGGCCCGCGAAACACGCGAAAGGACGCGAAAAACAAAACGCGGTCAGATGAGCGGGATCACTTTCGCGACTTTTCGCGAATTTCGCGGGCATTAATCAGTGGGTCCTTAGTAGACGCCTTCGACGATTGTCTTCGTCATCGCGCCGAAGGGGCGGACTTCGGCGACGCCGTCCCATGCGTAGGGCGCACGGGGTTTGCGGCGGAGCGCTTCGTCGCGTTCGAGGAAGCGCGGCATGAAGAACTCTTTCGTCATCGTGGTCAGTTCGACGCGGCCCCACGTGTCGTAGTCGACGGTGTCTTCCGTCTTGTCGGGGTTCACCACGCGGAGCACGGCGCGCGGCTGCGGCGCGTAGTAGGTGATGGAGAAATTGTCTTCCGGCAGCAGCGGCACGCTGGCGGCGAGCCCCATCAACGTGTTGCCGTAGGTCGGGTAAAAGCCGATGCGGTTTTCGAGCACTTCCTCGACGATGAAGCGCACGTATTGCGGCAGCATCGTGGTGCCGCCGCAGAAGACGCCGCGAATCCCGGCCTCGTAGATGTCCACCTTCTCGGCGAGGGCCTCGAGCAGTTTCGGCGTGGTGAAGAGGCCGCTGACTTTCCGGTGTTTGAGGATGACCGCCGCCTGATCGACCACGTGCTCCATGTAGGCCTTGGCTTGGTCGAAGTGTTTGTTCGTGATCAGCTTCTTCACCCACCGCGGATCGAGATCGATGAAGTAGCAGCTCGACCCGCGGACATGCGCGAGATGTTCGATCGCGAGACGCAGCCGCCGCGGACCGGTCGGACCCATCATCAGCCACGCACCGCCGCGCGGGAAATGCTCGTCGCTGATCTTCTCGGAGAACTCAGAGTAGTCCGTTTTGTAATCCTCCCAGCCGATGCGCTGCTTGGGCATCCCGGTGGTGCCGCCGGTCTCGAAGATATTGTAGGGCCGGCCTTTGAACGCCGCCGGGACCCACACCTCGGGCTGCAAATCGCGCAGCCATTCGTCCTGAAAGTGCGGGAACTTCACCAGGTCGGCGGAGCTCTTGATTTCCTTTCGCGGATCGAAGTTCTTCGCCGCCCAATCCAGCCAGAACGGGCAGCCAGTTTCCGGCGAGAAATGCCACGTGATGATTTCCTGGAGATGAGCTTCGAGCTGTTGCTGGGCTTGGTCGGGAGTGAGTGGAGTCATGGCGGAGGTTGGGAGTTGAGGGTTGAGGGTTGAGGGTTGAGTGCTGAGAGGCGGGTGGAGTTGGGCGACGCGCGGATCGATATCCGGCGCCACTCAACTCTCAACTCTCAACCCTCAGCTCTCCCCTTCTGCTTTAGGTTCAGGTAGAAAGAAGCCGACGATGAACGCTACGACTGCCATCGCCGTAGCGATGTATCCGGCGGCGAGGGCGATGTGCGACGGCTTCACCGCGGCGACGCCACCGGCGAGGAGCGGGGCTAGCCAGCTTGTATTCAGCGTGGCCATGCTGGTGCCGATCATGCGGCCTCCCACATTCGTGGCGAAGCTGCCGCCGGTGCCGCGCAGGTGGACCGGAAAAACCTTCGGCAGATATTCGCCGAAGTAGCTGAACTGCGCGACGGTCACGAGGCCGCAGACGAAGTAGCCCCAAAAGAAAAGTTCGCCGCCTTGATTGAAGAAGTTGAAGTAGGTCAGCGGCAGAATGATCAGCGCGGGAATCTGAAACACCTTCAGCATCGCGACCCGGCTCATCCCGACGATCAGGAGCACGGCGAGCAGGATTCGCCCGAGCAGCCCGCCCATTTCCTGGCGAAACTGCAGCTTGTCGCTCTTCTCCTTCACCACGTCGTTGATCGGCTTCTGCTTCACGAAGTTCGCTTTGATCTGACCGACGAGTTCCTTGCGGCCGGGATCATCGGCGGCCATGGCGTTGAGCTTCGTATTCAACGCCTCG